>NZ_JAVRCI010000004.1:0-195032 GCF_034530835.1 Nostoc sp. DedQUE12b
GACCATCGCCGTTGACATCACCAAGCTGACGCGGATATTGGTTAAAGCTAGTCCATCCGCCATCAACTACAGAAAAATTATCACTTTGAGCGACAAATATTGGACCGAAAGTACCATTGCTTCTACCTAGAGAGACGTAGACATCACTATTTCCAAAACCGACAATATCATCGCGACCATCGCCGTTGACATCACCAAGCTGACGTGGATATAGGTCAAAGCTAGTCCATCCGCCATCAACCACAGTAAAATTATCGAATTGAGCGACAAATATTGGACCAAAAGTGCCATTGCTTTGACCTAGAGCGGCGTAGACATCACTATTTCCAAAACCGACAATATCATCACGACCATCGCCGTTGATATCACCAAGCTGACGCGGATATTGGTCAAAGCTAGCCCATCCGCCATCAACGACAGTAAAATTATTGTCTTGAGCTACAAACAACGAACCGAAAGTGCTCATTATAATGCTCCTTTAAGCAATAATATTGCGCGTAGTAAAACTACGTACCTATTTAAGATTCAGTTTTAGTTCCAGAAACTACGCTAATCATTTACAAACCTTTACACCGTAATATTTTTATGGCAGCTTCTAACTACCAAGCGATGACTGATGAAGAGTTACGGACTGAGTTTGCTAGCCTCCCAAAAATCTAGAAGCTTTCCACATTCTTATGGATAGATTAGAGTACCGTCCAAAAATTATTTGTACCACAGATGAAGAAATTGAAGCCGAATTGCAAAAGCGAATTAACCAATCGCGATCGCAGTAAAGTAGACTAGAGAATAAAAATTAAGTATTTTTTCTCAGTCCTGATTTTTCTTACTTTTAAACACAAATATTATTAATTAAATTATCTTAATTCTAAAATCACCTATTTCTGTAAACTGCATTAATTACAATATCTTTAATAGCGAAATAAATAATTAATAGCAACGATAAAAATTGCTCAAACTGAAGAATTGGATCTAAACGCCAACCTTGAAAAAACAGGATTACTCCGCACATTAACATTATAATTGGTGTAAATATCACTTGAATAATGTAAAGGGCTAAAGCCCAACCTGTAAGCCTAGTTCCACGTTGGGTTAGCCAAACTACTGTTAAAATAAAGTAAATAACTGCCAAAAGAAAATAAATAATTCCAATTAAACCAGCTAGATTTAATCCAAAATTAACTTGAGCGAAAGTAATCATTTATTAGAGATCCTGTTTAATTACAATCCACAAATTTAAATCTATTACTCAGTAGATTTCCCAAAAAATCATTTTTAATAAAAATAGTTGGGTTAAGCAATAGTGAAACCCAACTTATGATTTTCCATCATCTCTTATTAGAGCCTCTATCGTTTTTTGCTAGGAGGTGAATTGCGCTGAGTGAGGTTATCAATTTGCAATTGTTGCCGTCCGTTGGTGACAATTCGCAACATATCTTTGAGATCCTGCTCGATATTTCCCAGGATGCCATCGGCATAAGCATCAGCACCATCTTCAATTTCTTGAGCTTGAGCGATCGCAGTTTGTCGCATCAGCTCTAACTCTTGCTGACAAGCATACCGCTTGCGGTCAATCTCGGCGAGGGTTTCTTGCATTATTCCCTCACACTCTTGTTGCACTTGTCGCCGCAGTCGTTCAGCTTCCTGTTCCGCCTGGTGAATAATATCGCTTTCAGCTAAAATTTGCGCTCTTTTTGCTTGTGCAGCTTCTACAACCTGCTGTCCATACTCTTCCGCCTCCAGCAGAATTTCGTCCTTTTGGTTGAGAACTGCTGCTGCTTCTTGAAAAAGTGATGGTAAAGCCAGTCGGATGTAATCAAGCTGATCTAGGAGCTTTTCTTCATCTATGAGTGTGCGTCCCGTCAGCGGAATCCTGAGACTAGAGAGAACCATTTCCTCTAGACGGTTGAGTTCCTGCTGAATATCTATGCTTCCCTCTCCACCGAGATATTCTTGAGAGGGGGGATTGCTTCCGTTAAGATTGGGTTCAACATTGGAGATTTCTGATTGTAGCATTGGTATATATCTAGGGCAATGTGTGGGGGAACGAGATGATCGATAGAGCCACCAAACCTTGCAATCTCTTTTACCACACTACTACTTAAAAAACTATACTCATTTGAGGTTGCGAGAAAAACTGTTTCTATTTGGGTAGAAAGAGTTTTATTGGTGTGAGCCATTTGCAGTTCCACTTCAAAATCTGACACAGCCCGTAAACCCCTGATCAAAACTTGTGCTTGTCGCATTTGGGCATAGTTGACGGTAAGACCATCAAAGCTGTCTACTTCTACATTAAGTAGATGTTGTGTAGAAAGACGGATCTGATCTAGCCGTTGCTCTACACTAAAAAGTGGCATTTTGTTAGGATTCCGCAGTACAGCGACAATCACCCGCTCAAACAGCCGACTACCGCGCTGGATGAGATCGAGGTGTCCCAAGGTGATGGGGTCGAAGCTACCAGGATAAATAGCTATCACAATTTTAAATATATCAAAGTTGTTTAGGTGATTATATTGAAACTATTTTGTGTAACTTACTCAAATCTACCATCTTGCGCTCTCGGTAAGGATGGTAAACTCAATTGTTTTAGTGGCACAAGTTATGCTCAACTAGGCGTTAGGAACTAGACTCCTAAATATGAATACTGGATTTTTACCTACGTCCCCACAATATTGTGGAAGATTCAAGTGTAGTTACAGTATTCGAGACACGAGAAACTCCGTACTTAGCTCAGTGCGCGGGTAGTTAACGAACTTTTCTAGGTAATTTTTCATGGCACTGGATTTTTCCACCTTGCCCTTGGCGTTTCAATTTACTTCTCCAGGACCGATTCTGGTGAAAATAGGGCCACTAACTATTCGTTGGTACGGCTTGTTAATTGCTACAGCAGTGTTAATTGGCGTCATCCTTTCCCAGAATTTGGCAAAGCGCCGTAATGTTAATCCTGAGTTGCTAGGCGATTTGTTCTTTTGGTTGTTGATTGGGGCAATTCCTGGCGCACGACTATATTACGTTTTTTTTGAGTGGTCAAAATATGCCCCAACTCCAGGAAAAATTTTTGCGATTTGGGAAGGAGGTATTGCCATTCATGGAGCAATTCTTGGTGGCGTTGTGGCTGCGTTAATCTTTGCCAAAATCAAGCAGGTTTCTTTTTGGCAACTGGCAGATTTAGTAGCACCTTCGCTGATTTTAGGGCAAGCGATCGGACGTTGGGGCAATTTCTTTAATTCTGAAGCTTTTGGCGATCCTACTAATTTACCCTGGAAACTCTATATTCCAGCAGACCATCGTCCTTTAGACTATGCTAGTTTCGATTACTTTCATCCCACCTTCCTCTACGAATCTCTATGGGATTTAATGGTATTTACGCTACTAATAAGTTTGTTTTTCCGGTCTTTATCCGGTAAACCACGCTTGAAGGTAGGCACACTGTTTCTAATTTACTGGCCAGCCTACAGCTTAGGACGCTTGTGGATTGAAGGCTTTCGCACTGATAGCTTGATGCTGGGGCCATTACGGATGGCACAAGTAGTCAGTAGTCTAGGAATTCTATTGGGATTAGTGGGATTAGCTTGGCTTTACTTACTCAAACGCCCTTTACCCGATGTAGTTCCTACTCTTAAGGGAAATGGGGAGAGTGGGGGATGAGGGGGACAAGGAGAATAATTATGCCCAATACTTCGACTACGCTCAGTACAAGTGCTCAATTCCCAATGACTAAAAAATAAAAAATGCCCCAGAGTATTCTCTAGGGCTTAACCAGGGTGCATCTACCATTACTCTCTACTAAGGAAAGAGGGTGAATCCGGAAAGATACTGAAGAATTTGCCAAAAAATTTTTTTGAGGGATTGCCGTGTGTTCTTTTAAAAGTGAATATACTGAAAACCTAAGTTATAAAAAAGTACTATATGCTGTAGAACCATCTGTGTATATTGTCGGAGCAGGCCCTGGAGATCCTGATTTATTAACGGTGAAGGCACAGAAACTACTAGCTGTTGCTGATGTAATTTTATTTGCTGATTCTTTAGTACCCGAACAAATTTTAGAACTTTGCCGAAAAGATGCCGAGATAATTAGGACTGCGAATCAGACTTTAGAAGAAATTTTGACGATTATGATCGATAGAGTGCGATCGCAGCACAAATCTCTAGTCCGTCTTCACTCTGGCGATCCTAGTCTCTACAGCGCCATCCACGAGCAAATGCACCTCCTAAGAGAGGCAAATATTCCTTTTGAAGTCATACCTGGTATCAGCGCCTTTCAAGCTGCTGCTGCCAAACTTAAAATAGAACTGACTGTCCCTGGTTTAGTTCAAACCATTATTTTGACACGCATCAGTGGACGTACAGAAGTCCCCGCCACTGAAGAATTAGCCTCTCTTGCGGCACATCAGGCTAGCCTCTGCTTGTATTTGAGTGCGCGTCACGTCGAAAATGCCCAAGCCAAACTACTCGAACATTACCCAGCAGAAACTCTCATTGCTATTTGCTTTCGCATCGGCTGGCCCGATGAAAAAATCAGGGTTGTCCCTCTAAATCAAATGGCAGACTGCACTCATCAAGAAAAACTAATTCGCACTACACTTTATATAATCAGTCCAGCACTCTCAACAACAACGGGGCGATCGCGTTTATATCATCCCGAACATAGTCATCTATTTCGCTCATCTCATAACTAAATAGTGGGGCATTGGGCATGGGTTATTCTCCTCATCTCCCTTGTCGCCCCATTCCCTCATGTCCTCTGCGTTTCGGTAAACTTAACAGTGTAATAAAATCCAAAATTCCAATTCGGTACTATGCCTTTAATTAAAGTGCAAACTTCTGCGTCTGCTCCTCAAAAAGCTGAAATTGAGTCAATGCTTTTAAACTTATCAGCAAAGTTAGCGAAACATTTGGGAAAACCAGAATCCTATGTAATGACTGCTTTTGAGCCAGAAATCCCCATGACTTTTGCAGGGAATACAGACCCGGTTTGTTACATTGAAATTAAGAGCGTTGGTACGATGAAGCCAGATCAAACCGCAGCAATGAGTCAAGACTTTTGCCAGCAGATTAACCAAACTTTAGGTGTGCCGAAAAATCGCATTTACATAGAGTTTGCAGACGCCAAGGGTGCAATGTGGGGCTGGAATGGCACAACCTTTGGTTAATTAACCATCTTCTTTGGTCAAGACTAACTCGATCTAGCAGGTGTAGGATAGAGATCCTACATCAACTCGTGATTTTTTTATGTCCGCTACGCCTCTTGTATCTCAGGTTGACTCACACAACCCAGAAAAATCAGAATTAATTCCTCCCCTTCTTGGTGCTTCTCTGGCGGAGTTAAGCACTTGGGTGCAGCAACAAGGACAACCTGCTTACAGAGGAAAGCAACTGCATGAATGGATCTACGATAAGGGAGTGCGATCGCTAGCTGATATTTCTGTCTTCTCCAAGCAATGGCGCAAAGAAGTAGTAGAAGTTCCCATTGGGCGCTCAATTTTACATTACCGCTCTGAGGCTCCCGATGGTACGGTAAAATATCTTTTACGATTAACAGACGGGCAAATTATTGAAACTGTTGGTATCCCCACCTTCGCAGAAAGGGGAGAAGGCCCAAAAGCCCGTTTGACAGTTTGCGTCTCTACTCAGGTGGGTTGCCCAATGGCGTGTGATTTCTGCGCTACTGGTAAGGGAGGCTACAAACGTAACCTAGCACGGCACGAAATTGTCGATCAGGTGTTGACTGTGCAAGAAGATTTTCAGCAACGGGTTAGCAATGTGGTGTTTATGGGATTAGGTGAACCGTTGTTGAATACTGAGAATGTTTTAGCAGCACTGAAATCTCTCAATCAAGATGTCGGTATTGGGCAGCGATCGCTTACAGTTTCTACAGTGGGGATTCGCGATCGCATCCGTCAGTTCGCGCAAAATAATTTGCAAATTACTCTGGCTGTGAGTCTCCACGCACCCAACCAAGCACTACGAGAAAAACTCATTCCTAGCGCCCGTGCCTATCCTCTCGAAGATTTACTGGCTGAGTGTCGAGAATATGTAGAAATCACTGGGCGTCGAGTTACTTTTGAATACATTCTCCTCGCTGGTGTTAACGATTTACCAGAACACGCATTAGAACTTTCAAAATGCCTGCGAGGATTCCAAAGTCATGTAAATTTGATTCCTTACAATCCTATCCAAGAAGTAGACTACAAACGCCCCAACCGCGATCGCATTCAAGCATTTGTCAACGTTCTCAAGCAGCAAAATACTGCTGTTAGCGTCCGTTATTCCCGTGGTTTAGAAGCTGATGCTGCTTGCGGACAACTAAGAGCAAGTAAGAATTAAATCTGTTTTACTCAGTCAATTTAATTACTTTTAATTACGTATTTCTGCACGTTAGTTGTAATTGTTGCAAGAAGGCTGCGGTAGGAATTGTTATATTAAGGTTAAGCGATCGCTCAACCCAATCTGTAACAAATCACTTATGTTGAATCGATCATTGACGCTTAAACTATGGCTACTAGCGATTGTTCTTGCAAAAGCTTTGCCGATAGATTCTCCTGTTTATGGACAAATAATTCAACCGATTCCTCAGCAACCTGAGTCCTTTCAAGAAAGAATGAGACAACAACAAGAGGAACGAATTCAGCAAACACAAGAGCAATTGAAGGAAACATGGCTACGCCAAAACCTTCAACAACCACTTCTAGAACCACGACTACAACAACAACAGCAAGAATTTACACGACAACGGCAAGAACTAATACGCCAGCAGCAATTTAGACTACAACAGGAACAAACAAGACTACAACAACAACAATTTACACAACAGCAACAGCTGAGAATACAACAGCAACAACTCAGACAAGATCAACAAATTAGACAACAGCAACAATTTAGATTACAAGAACAGAGACGACAGCAAGAACTCAAACAACAGAAACAAAACCTGTGAAGTGTTCAAAATTTCTGTTCAAGAAAAATTCAGAATTCTGGATTCTGAATAAGAAAGTGGGGAATACCCTGCGGCATCTTGCTACTGACTCGCCACTAATTTAAACCGCTAAATCTTCTTTTTCAGAGATGTGGAAAGGACGACTTAGCGTGTTTAATAAATACGCTTCTTCAGAAGCTCTTTACAAGACGATGCGCGTAGCTTCCTTACCCGTCGTGGTAGTGGTACGCTGACTCACTACCGCTTCGCGCCAGTCAAACTCCAATTTACACAGAATTCTAACTCCTGAATTCAGTTTTGATAAAAACTTTTTTTTAAAATTAGAGAAAATCTTCTCCAATTTTAATTTTTTCTTATTAGCTAACGGTGTGCATGAATGCCAGGGGCATACGCTTCAATTACTTTGCCAGTGCGAGTGCAACTAATCATCAAATAGTCGCAACTTGGGCATTGTGTGCGAGTTAATTGACTATCAGAAATATAATAACGCTCTGCATGACTACCACAATTTGGGCAGTAAATCTTTTGTACTGTCTGCATTTTAAAACCCCTGGTTGTAATTATTTTATATTTGGTAAAGCTACTAGTTAAACCAGGAAAAAATCTGGTTTGACCCAACTTAACAAACTGCTGTAATATTGGCTGATTATTTTAAACAAAACTTCAGGTTTGATAACTTTCCCATATCTTTATCTATTATTCTAGAATTTCAGTGATTTTACCCTCCTACTTTAGATACATAAATTATTTTTAAATTAAATGCCGCTTAGATATTTACTGATCCCTATGACTAATGCCTTGAGAGAGGGTTGTTTATAATCGTTTCAGACGAATACAAAAAAAGCCATTCTTGTATTCAAAAATTAAACCACATAAATTACTGTATATTTAGTAACAAAATATCTATCTTAAGATTTAGTTAATATTTGCTAACAATATTTATGAGGTCAAATTCTAATGAGATAATTTAAATAAAACTACCAAACTTTATCAGAAACGGCTTTCTTTGGTCGAAACTCCGGGAGCCGCTTAAAATTCTCTCCAATGCCAGTAATTAAACCCGAATCTTAGTGCAGCAAACTCTAGCATCCTTTTGATAACTGGTCTGTTTTTGACATCTTGGAGAGAACTTATGGGAATATATCCGTTAACTAAGCACTAAAGTTTTCGCTTCTAGTAATCCTCGTTTACGGGTGTACCTCACGTAAACGAGAACCGCTATAAAGGCTCACTACTTTCCCATTACTCAGTGCCTATAGCAAAGTGCTGAGTGTTGAGTGCTGAGTGCTGAGTGCTGAGTTTTGAGTGCTGAGTGCTGAGTGCTGAGTGCTGAGTAAAAACCCAGTTGTTTCAAGCCTTTGAGCAATCAACACTGTCCTAACCATGTGACTACGGCCATAATACAAGACAGCGTAAATAAACCACCCATTCCAAATCAATGAAACGCTTACGCTGCATCCATTTTAATTTTTCATTCCGTCTTGCCTACTAGTCCCCAATCTTCAGTTCAAGGTGACAATGGGAGTTCTCACTTCAAGCAGGATGAAAATAATCGTAAATTTCTTGAGCCAAACGTGGCCCAATTCCTGCGACTTCAGCGAGTTGCGTGGTTGTCGCTTGCCGAATATAATCCACTGAGCGAAAATGCCCTAGTAGCTGCTTTTGTCGATGATGTCCTAAGCCAGGAATTTCATCTAAACGCGATCGCTTCAATTTATCACTGCGCTGTTGACGATGGAAACTCACTGCAAACCGATGCGCTTCATCCCGTAGCCGCCGCAACAACTGTACCCCAGGTTGTTCTGCATCAGTTGTTAAGGGTTTAGACTCTCCCGGTAAAAAAATCTCTTCTCGCTGCTTTGCTAAACTTACAACTCGCAAGTCTTCTAATAAATTCATCTCTTGTAAGACGGCGACAACTGATGATAACTGACCTTTACCACCATCGATCATGATTAAATCAGGCCAGTCAGGATTACCCAAACGTGTTAATTGCTGATCTTCCGCATATTTACGGAACCGCCGCTGGATGACTTCAGCAAGACTAGCAAAATCATCTGAATGTCCTGCTGTCACCGTAGGATTTTTAATTTTGTAGTGGCGATAGTGCTGCTTTGCGGGTAATCCGTCGATAAACACGACTTGCGAAGCTACAGCATTTGACCCTTGAATATGGGAAATGTCATAACCTTCAATGCGGTGGGGTACATCTGGTAAATCGAGAATGGTGGCTAAGTCTTGCATTGCTTGGTGATTGCGATCGCCAAATTTCTGCATTCTTTGCAATTCATACTGAGCATTTCGCTCTACCATCTCAATTAATTCTGCTTTAGTTTGGCGCAAAGGAGTCAATATTGTGACTTTTTTGCCTTTACGTTGAGTTAAGACATCCGCCAATATCTCCGCATCTGGTAAATCATGCTGTACTAAAATCTCTAAAGGTATTTCTACGGAATCAGCAGTTTGGTAATGTTCCTCTAAAGCTCGTTGTAAAATAGCTCCTGGTTCCGCGTGAGCATCTGCCACAAAGGCTAAACGTCCAACCAATTGCCCAGCGCGAATCTGGAATAGTTGAATACAAGCGTGTTGTTCATCGGCTGCCAGTGCGATCGCATCCCGCGAAACAGTATCATCTGGTAAGGAAACTTTTTGATCGGCTGTCAGCGACTTTAAGCCAGAAATTTGATCTCGAATCCGCGCTGCTGACTCAAAATTTAAGTTCTCAGCGGCTGCGTTCATCTGTTGGGTCAAAATATCAATCAGTTCCTGGGTTCGACCTTGAAAAACCATCGCGATTTTTTGGACAATTTTGCGATATTCTTCTGGTGAAATCATTTGTTGACACACACCAGGACAACGCCCTAAATCAAAATTCAAGCAAGGGCGGTCTTTAAACAGTGGTTGGGGTCGTTGTCGCTGTGGGAAGATGCGCTTGCAGATGCGGACAATTTCTCGTAATAAACCAGCATCAGTATAAGGCCCGTAGAATTTATCCTTTTCTTTACCGAATTGGCGCTTACGGGTAATAAAAATTCGCGGATAATCTTCTGACCAAGTAATGCAGAGATAAGGATATTTTTTATCATCTTTGAGCAGCACGTTAAAGTACGGTTGGTGCTGCTTGATCAAATTGGCTTCTAGCGCTAAAGCTTCGGCTTCAGTATCAGTGACAATGAATTCAATTTCTGTCACCAACTTGACCATCGTGGCGATACGTTCAGTCTTGTTGTAGCCATCCCGGAAATAGGAACGGACACGCGATCGCAACTTACGTGATTTACCTATATATATAATGCGATCGCTCCTGTCCCGCATGAAATAAACCCCCGGTTCCGGTGGAATTTCGGCTAGACGGTTTTCTAGTCGTTCTGGCTCTTTAACCAGCGGTAATACTTGAGTAGATATTGTCACAACCAAAATTAGGTAATCTTTATCTATTTTAAGAAAAATTGTTTTTTCGTGCCGATTTAACAAATTATTTATCAAGTAAATATAAAGTAGCCATCATGAGCGGTACATACTACATACAGATGAAAGAGGATTGAGAGAGAAGAATAACTTTTAACTCAGCACTGACTCAACGCCCTGCTACCGCTAATAGCACTCTCAAGCCAAGAGGCTTTTTAGTCTGTATAAAAAGAAGTCGGCTGGATATTTCTTCGGCTTCTCCTACAGTGAGTCAGTTTCTAAGCTAGAGGCTTGGCAAAAACTAACTCCAAGCATCACAACCTTCGAGCAGACGAGAGGTTGTTTCGCTGTCACCTTAGTCATTGACTACTACTGTCAGAATAAAAATTTTGCTTTTTGAATCTATAGTTAACATTTTTAAATTGGTAATACTTTATTATCTAAAACTTTATATTTTAGATTAGATGATAATATTTTTGCATTGACCTAGATTATTTATTAATAAGGAATAGATTTATATATCGCTTGCATAAACATTAAATCAAATCTTAATTTATTGGCATTGTTTATGTTTATTTATTGAATTTATAATATTAAGCGCGTTAACGTATTTAGTCAGTTAAATTTCCGATTATGATTGAGAATATATTAATTATGATGATTTCAGACAAGAGCTAAACTATGAATTTACAAGATTTTGAAATCCGGTATCGTGAGGCTATGGCTGAAACTCTCAATGAACTGCAAACAGCAGTTTTGTTATTAGCACAAGTGCAACAGAAAATTTCAACAATTGGTAGTTCTGTACAAACTCTTAGCGAGTGTGTTGAAGAGTTTATTGCTGACCAAAAAGTAGAATAAATATACGCCTACCAAAAAAGTTTATCTGTGGCGACAAGTAAACTGTTCTTCAATTGCAAGGATGAGATCCTTAAGTTTTAAAGGTTTGACAAAATAGCAACATGCGCCCAAACTCAGAGCTAGTTCTTGATCTGCTTTAAAAGCAAAGGCTGAAACCACAATAATAGGTATTTTTGACAAATGAGGTTTTTGCTGGACTTGTTTTAAGAGTGAATAACCGTCAATATCTGGCAATTTCAAGTCCAATAACATTAAATCTGGCTGGAATTTATCAATGGTTGAGAAAAAAGCAGAGCCTTCTGACAAACTTTGAACTTCATACCCACAGTAACTTAGATAGTCACTAAGTAACATCCGATTGAGGTAATGGTCTTCAACTAGTAAAATTCGTCTAACTTTGTGTGACTGCAATGGCTGATTTATATTGAGTAATTTTACTGTCATTGCTACCTATTATTTGATGATCTTAATTAAAAGCTAAAAATTATTACCATAAACTAAAACAGTCATGCATTTAAGCAGTGAAACAAATAGAAATTTTATTTATGTAGTCTAATTAAATATCTGAAGAAATCGAATTTAGCTGCACTACAATACTAGAATGATAGTATAAACAAATGTAACTAAATCAAAAATTAATCTTTTTTTTACAAATTTTTTATAATTTAGACTATTAACTTAACATTTATTTCACAATTTTAATTGCCTAAATTTTCTGAGTAAAACTGCTTAAGTAATACTGGGACTAACATTATCGTAATTGCCTTTCCTAAAAATGTGAGGCTAAGTAATACTATTGTACAAAATCCATATTAAAAACAAATCAAGTTGGTAGAGGCATACAGATGTAAAATCTTGCAACCGATTTATTTTTTGCAAGTGTTGTTAGAAAAAGTCTAACCTAAAAGATTAAATTATCTTATAGGTGCAAGGAATTATTCATCAAAAAAGGGAGCTAACAGCTCCCTTACTTATTTGTAGTTTTGAACCTGCAATTTTAAATAGATGCTTTTTTCAATTTGCGTTGCGTTACAAAGACGCCAGCAACACCCAGTAAACCAAGCATTACTGATGATTCTGGGACTGGAGTAGGGGTATACCCAGGTGTATTCCAAGTGTAGTACGCGTTATAGGATGAACGGTCATCGGAGGCTGTAATTCCTGACACAGTGGGGTTAAAGCTGTAAGCGTAGTAGGTTTTACCACCAGTAACTACCTTGGCAATTTCACTAGCTCCGATTCCACCTTGGAAGACTTTTAATGTCGCTCTGAATGTGAGGAGATCTTTAAATGAACTCAGTTTTTGCTTGTTTGATAGGGACAGTGATGGAAGTAATAGAACCTTGTCAACATCTGAAGCGGTGACACTTTCTAGTGTTTTGCCTGGAAATAGTGATTTCACTCCTGGAATTGACCCCACTCCATTCCAGCCTTGGGTAAGATTATTACTAACTGTATCTGAGAGTTTAGTCTTGACATCCAAATGACCAACCAACTTGAGTTCCACACCTCCATTTTGACCGAATTGGAAGCTACCAATGTTAGGATCTCCTATCCCCAATGAAGGAAAAGAATTTGTTACTAATAATTTGGTGCTGTCTGAAAACCCGCTCCACACTGACTTAAATGGAGTATAGGTATTCAACAAATCACCTAGCCATTGCGAACCAAAACTATTCCAGTCATTAGCAGTGACGCTGCTAACGGTAGCACTGTATTTTCCTTGTGTGGCGGTGAAACCAACATTAGAACCTGGGGTTTCGCTACTATACCAAAGCTCGACGTTAGAAGTGGGGTCGTTATCTGTCAAAGCCTTGATGGCAGCGTTACTACCACCTTGTGCATTCCCTTTGATGAAGGTACCATTTGAGCCACCAGTGTAAGTGTTAATTTCTCCTGTATTGTTGAAGTTAAAAGATGTAGCGTGTGCTGGGGCAGTGGCAAGAGCGCTCACACCAATAGCCATTGATGCACCAATTACAAGTTTCTGAAAAGTCATTTTCATTGTTTTCAAGTCTCTGTCAGTTTGGAAGTTAAGTTTTAAACTACTGCCGTTTTTAGGCTTGGGCTGTCTTGACCACAGGCTTTTTGGCAATACGGTTGCTTAAAAGCATGGCCTGTATTGTTTGCCGTCTTTGGTATCTGAGCGTACAAACCCAGTTTAAGAAACGGGGAGACCTAATTGGGTAAAGTTACTCCTGATTATCAATGAAAAGATGAAGAATGTTTTGATAGTTTTATACGTTTAATTACATATTTTAAACATTTAGTATAGTTATAAAAGTAACTATATAAAATTTTCAATTTCAGTACAATACGGTAGGCACACACAAATGTGCGCCCCTACCGTATATTCCATTGGTAAACTTTGCCACTAAAAATCTTTGGCGTTCAGCTTGAGAAGAAATTTAATGAAGAAACTCAGCCATTCTTTCTACAGCAATTTCTAACAAAGGTGGCTCATGCACCAAGGCAAAACGGACATACCCTTCTCCAGATTTGCCAAAGCCAGCACCTGGAGAAACTGCTACACCAGTTTGTTTGACTAGCTGGGTACAAAATTCTACGGAGTTTTCACTCCAAGGTGAGGGTAACTTTGCCCAGATGTACATTGTGGCTTGGGGGGTGGGAACATTCCAGCCAATGCGGTGTAAAGCACTGATGAAAGCATCACGCCGTCCCTGGAAGGTAGTGACAGCAGATTTTACGCCAGCTTGAGGCCCAGTTAGGGCAGCGATCGCACCATTCAAAATTCCTCGATACTGATTAAAATCAACGGCAGCTTTTACCTGGCGTAGAGCCTTAATTAACTGGGCATTACCTATGGCATAACCAATGCGGAAACCGCCCATATTGTAGGACTTGGAAAGAGTGAAAAATTCAATCGAGACGCTTTTTTCTGGATCGGCTTGCAGAATTGAAGGGACTAAGGATTTTGAATTGGGAGAAGAATCTGCCCACTCCCCAGTTTCCTGAAATACCAAATCTACGTAGGGAAAATCGTGAACCAGCACGAGGTTGTGTTGTTGACAGAAAGCGACAGCTTCTTGGAAGAAAGATAAAGGTGCGATCGCAGCAGTGGGATTGTGAGGATAACTTAATACCATCATCCGCGACTGAGCCAAGACTGGAGCAGGAATATCAGCAAACACTGGTAAAAAACCGTTTTCTGCCAGTAGTGGCATCGGGTAGATTTGACCACTGGCTAGGTAGACTCCCCCCGCATGGGAGGGATAACCTGGATCGAGCAACAGCGCAAAATCTCCTGGATTGAGTATTGCTAGGGGTAAATGGGCTGTGCCTTCCTGAGAACCAATTAGAGGTAGTACCTCAGTTTGAGGATCGACTTTGATACCAAATTTTTGTTCGTACCAGTTGGCCGCGGCTTCGCGGAATCCTTGGGTACCGTTAAACAACAGATAGCCGTGGGTACTGCGATCGTGCAGAGATTGGGCGATCGCCTCAATAACGTGTGCCTCGGCTGGTAAATCAGAAGACCCCAACGACAAATCAATTACCTCTCGTCCAGCGGCCAAAGCGACTGCCTTGGTTCTGTCCATATCAGCAAATACATTTGATTTTAAGGGTTGTAAACGTTTTGCAAACTGTATGTTAGTCATTTGTCCTTTGTCATTTGTTCTTCGTCATTTGTCCTTTGTCATTTGTCCTTTGTCAAATGACCAATACTTCTCTACCAGAGGCTGTACCAAGGGGAACGCTCAGTACAAGTGACCCATGACCAATGACTAATGACCAATGACTAATTACTATTTAAGTGCGTATCTAGGAGAGCCAGTAATTTCTCTTTGCCGATGACTCCCTCAGTGGATATCAAAACTTCTTGGTCTTGAAATAGTCTGAGAGCGGGTACACCTTCCACTTGGTACTGCTTAACAGTAAGTGGGTTGGGGTCGATTTCCATTTTAACGACTTTGAGGCGATCGCTATATTCGCTGGCAGCAAAGTTAATCGCGGGCGACATCAATTGACAAGGCCCACACCAGGAAGCCCAAAAATAAACTAATACAGGCTGCTTGGCTTTTAACACTTCGGTTTCAAACTCAGCATCGGTTATGGTGATTACAGCCTTACTCATTGCAGTCTCCATCAGGTGGCGATCGAAGTTGGCACACACAATACTTTATCCCAAAGTCGTCAATAGTCCATAGTTAATAATTCATAGTTATTAGGATTGTTGACTATGGGCTATTGACGTAAAATCCCACACCCGTTGGCTGTGGGACTATTTCAAATAAGTTTTCTACCAATTTTACAGTTGATCCAATTGCTTGCGTAGTGAATCTAACTCAGCATCAACCACCTCATTAGATTTAGGAGCAGTGCTTTCTTGTTGCGGTGGCAGTTGGGCTTGATTTTGCGGAGCGGCGGGTGGTAACATTTGGGCTTTCAAAGCTGCCAATTCATCATCAACATCGCTACTACCTTCCAACCGGGCAAATTGGCTTTCTAAATCAGCACCTGCTAACTCTCCAGCTGACTGTGCCCGGGCTTCTTGCATCAAAACCTTTTCTTCCATCCGCTCGAAGGCAGACATTGCACTGCTGGTATTCATCCCACTGACCATGTTTTGGAGTTGCTCCTGGGCTTTGGCAGTGGTGATTCTCGCTCTGAGCATTTCTTTCTTGGTCTTAGCCTCAGAAATTTTGCTTTCCAGCTGGATTAAATTGCGCTTGAGGGTTTCAACTTGGGTGCTTTGGGTATCTAAACTAGCTTTGAGGGCTGTGCTAGTGTCAGTATAGGTTTTTTTTCGCTCCAAAGCTTGTCGTGCTAAGTTTTCATCACCTTTTTGCAGTGCCAGTTGGGCATTGCGTTGCCACTTATTGATTTCATTTTGGGCATCATTATACTGTTTCTCACTGCGTTTTTGGGCGGCGATCGCTTGGGCTACTCCCTGACGCAGCTGTACCAAGTCTTCCTGCATTTCCAGGATGGCTTGCTCTAGCATTTTTTCGGGGTCTTCGGCTTTGTTAACCAGGTCGTTGAGGTTAGAACTAACTACTCGCTTAATGCGATCGAATAATCCCATAACTTTGTTTTTCCTTGTGTGATTTACGCTTTTTGTTGGACAGTTAGCTTTTTTACTTTTTATAGCTACCTATTTCAATGTAATCTTTCCAGTTTGAATCAGTACCTCCTAACAACTCTTAATTGTTAAGATATCGCCAAACTGGGATAATTAGTCGAACTTCAAGAATCCTGATTGGGTAACTGCTGTTGGGGTGGCTGCGTAGTCTTCTGGCTCTCCTCAGTTAGGATTTTGTGCTGTGTGTTTTCTGACTGGTTGAAAACCTGTACCTTCATCGCTGCCAATTCGGTATCTATATCATTAGATTCCAAAGAAGTAAATTGTGTTTCCAAGTCGTCGCTACTAAGTTGAGCTATGGCTTCTGATTGAGCTTCTATCTGCAAAACTTTTTCTTCCATACGCTCAAAAGCACTCAGACTGCTGGTGGTAGAAACTCCACCGAGCATTTCCTGGAGGCGATAAGAAGCTTCAGCTGAACGGGCGCGGGCAATATACATATCTTTTTTTGTTTTCGCCTCGGAAATTTTTAACTCTAGCGATCGCATATCCTTTTTTAGCCTAGCGACTATCTCGTTTTGCTGCTCTATCTGCGAAAAGAGGGCTGTAGTAGTTTCTTTATAAGCTTGGCGCTTAGTCAATGCTTCGCGTGCTAAAGGTTCGTTACCTTGTTGCAGGGCCAATTGAGCGCGGCGGTACCATTCTTCTGTTTGAGACTGGGCAGCCGCAGCCTGTCGTTCAGTGCGTTTCTGGGTAGCGATCGCTTGTGCTACACCTTGGCGCAAATGCACCAGATTTTCCTGCATCTCCAGAACAGCTTGCTCCAAAATCTTTTCTGGATCTTCTGCACCACCGATTAAACTATTGAGATTAGCGCGAATCACCCGCAGGATACGCTTGATTAATTCCATGTCGGCTCTCCATTCACGAAACCCAGTTCTAAGTGCTGAGTGCCTAGTAAAAGTCCTAAGTATAAAAATTTTTGTTGTCGGGTAGTTATGGAGTATTGAATGCCCAGTTAAAGTTCTGAGTATAAGAATCTTTATCGTAGGGGCGTAAACAAGCAAGATTTTGTCCTTACTACTCACAACTCAGCACTGGCTCAATGCTCCACTACCGCTAACAAAACTCAGCACTGGCTTGATGCCCCACTACCGCTAACAAAACTGTAAGACTGTGATCTCATGGTATCGTAGATTTTTGCAATTCATGGCTGCTGAACTCGTGCCTTGATTCCCCTTGCTTGTAACAGTTTCATCTGTTGTTTTACTTGCTCTTTAGTTTTAAAAGCACCCAGATAAATCAATTCTTTGTTGGGCGATAAATAAGCATCAGGAATTACTTGCCGTGCCGAGGCAAAAGCTGCCCCTTGATTATCGATCACTACATGATAGAACCCATCTGTTCCTGGTTTGATTTCTGCATCTGGCTTTGGTGAGCTTGCGATTGGCTTGGGCGAGGTTGAAGTGGGAGGTAAATTCAGGGGAGGCAAGGATTTTAGCGTCGGCACTGGTGCTAAGGCGATCGGGTTAGTCGGTTGGGCTGTATTGGGGTTAGTAGAAAATGCCCCTTGAGGATTTGCGGGATTTTGGGGAACAACTGGATTAGGCACTACTGCGGGGGTTGATTGGAATTTGGGTTTTAAGCCAACTACATCATTGGGATCTCTTACCTCAGGAAACTCTTCAGTAGCTAAATTGGGATATTTGGGTATGGATGTGCTTGGTGGCTGGATTTGAGGTTGGACATTACTCCCAACTTCCTCAGTATTTTCTGGTGTGGGAGACGAGTTGCCGTTAAACAAATTGCCTAAATTCCATTGTGGCAAGCTTTTGGGATTAAAGACTATATAACCCAAGGTAAGACTTGCCACCAACAGCAGCAACATGGAGCCAATACCCAAAGGTGATAGCAGACTGTCGCTAGAATTGCTTGGTTTCTTGGTTTCTGGTTGTTCTTCTGTCAGACTTCGCAGTAGTGCTTCACTAGATTCTAAATAGTCATTTGGGTGCTTGGGGCTATTATCTGTCTGCAAGTGATTTTCGCTTTTAGTATTTTTAACGACTGCTGGCACAATGCTGCTACTAAAGTTGGGTGGGGGTGGTGGAAGTTGAGTTTGTGTTTTAGCTGAATTGGAGGTGGAGGGCACATTAAGATTATTCAGTTCCTCAGTTTTTGCTGCTGTAGCTGGCGCTGGATTTATCTCAGGATTCACAGGTATAGATGCGTGTGGGACATCAACTGGCGCTGTAGTTTCCTGATACACAGGTACAGATGCAAGTGGTACGTTGGTTTTAATTTCCGTTACTGATGACTGAGTTGCGTTCGATGTTGTCGGAATGGCAGTTAAAGGTTGGGGTTGAGCGCTCATGTAACTTGCAACACGGGACTGCTTCGATGACACCAAACCAGTTCGTGTGCGTCTGTATCGAGCTAACTCTTGATCTAGCGGCACTTCTAAACTCGCTAGTGCTGCTGCTAGTACTGGTTTCAATCCAGGTGTTTTAGACGATTGATGAGAACCGGAGTCGTTCAGGGGGTTTTGAGCCATTGCCTTTGTGCCTCAAACGTAGATTACTGGAATTAACTTTTAGATATATTTTGTGATAATAGTAGCGGAAATTATTTAAATAGATAGAGTCATTGAAAAGAAGCAGAGGGGCAGGAAGCAGGGGGCAGAGGGGAAAACTCCTCTCCCTTGCTCCCTGCTTCTCTGCCCTTCTCCACTTTCCACTCCCCACTTTGAATAATGTCGTTGAAATCAATTAATGATGTTTTAAGGATTCTGGAAAAGCAGGCGAAATGGCAGGAGCAACCATTTCAACGTCTGCTCAAGTGTTGGGCAGAAGTTGTTGGCCCGGTGGTTGCCGCAAATACTCGACCATTATCGATTCAGCGTGATGTTTTGTCGGTAGCAACTTCTAGTGCTGCTTGGGCACAAAACCTGACTTTTGGTCGCACATCTCTACTTTTAAAGTTGAATAAAAAGCTGCCAACGCCTTTGGTTGATATTCGCTTCTCTACTGCTGGCTGGCAGAATCCGTCGGTGGAAAGAAAACAGCAACAAATGGTTTCGCCCCATGAACATCCCAGTTACCTTGGTGATATTAGCCGCCCTGATGCTATACCCACTAAAGATGTGAATGCGGCTTTTGGACATTGGACGAAGATTGTGCGATCGCGATCGCATGGCTTACCCCTTTGTCCCCAGTGCCAATCTCCCACCCCACCCGGTGAACTCCAGCGCTGGGAAGTCTGTTCTGTTTGTGCTGCTAAACAGTTTTCAAAGCAAAATAGTTGAGCGATTATTCGTTGAGCAAAGTTTATACTGAAATAATTTGCTGCCATTACATCAAATCTTTCTAATTCTTGAGAAAAAGTATAGTTTGCCGCTGAAATATGCCGAATGTGGTATGTAAAACAGACTATTTATGTGAAAATTTATGCCTTAAGCCATAGTTAAGGAGGAATTTAAAAGGCTGAATAAATCAAAAGCTTTGGTTTTAATCTTGATCCCTAATAAGTTTTAGACTATAGCTATATGTAACTGCTGTAGAAATTATTTAAATATATAACAAGATTATAAAAATATCCTGAAGTTTATTTTTTACTTGGGATCGCTGAAACCTATAGAAAATAATGGCTTTTTGGCTTTTCTCCGTCTTTATATATAGAAGCAGAATATAAAGATGAAATTCAGCCAGAAATAACACTAAAGATGAATCCGAATGAAACCCATTAAAGTTTTAGCATCTGCCTGTAGATATTGTCGTCATTACCAGCCAGAGGGCCGCCGTGGTGGAACGTGTCAGCAGTTGGGCGCACCAGTTCAAGCGACTTGGAAGGCTTGCTCTTTGGCGCTCCCACCTTTTGCACCTTCTTGGGAAACCTTAGAAGATGCTTGGGGTTTACCAGATGCAGCTCCAGTTCTAACGTCTTGTCAATCTTTAGCCTCAGATTTAGACAATACTGCTCTTGTCTCTCTAGAGGAAATAACGGCCTCTATATCTGAACAGGTAAAAACTAAAGCAGTGGTTATTTAGTCATCCATTATTACTGGACTGAGTTTGCAGTCTGCTTAAAATAAGATTTGTTTTTAAGATTTTTAGTGCTGTAAAAGTTGATATCTACAAAAATCGCACCCTTTAATGAGATGCGATTTTTGCAATTCTAAGGTAGCCAAGGAAAAGAGCGAAAATCTGGTGGACGCTTTTCGAGAAAGGCTTGTTTGCCCTCAGATCCTTCTTCTGTCATGTAATAAAGTAAGGTGGCATTGCCAGCGAGTTCTTGTAAACCAGCTTGGCCATCACAATCAGCGTTAAAGGCGGCTTTGAGACACCGAATTGCGATCGGACTTTTTTCTAAAATCTCCTGCGCCCATTGAATACCTTCAGCTTCTAGTTGTTCAACTGGAACGACACAATTAATTAAACCCATTTCTAGCGCTTGCTGTGCATCATATTGGCGACAGAGAAACCAAATTTCTCTAGCCTTTTTTTGCCCCACGATGCGGGCAAGATAGCTGGCTCCAAAACCACCGTCGAAACTGCCGACTTTCGGCCCAGTCTGTCCGAAAATGGCGTTATCGGCAGCGATGGTAAGGTCGCAAATTAAGTGTAGGACGTGTCCACCACCGATCGCATATCCAGCCACTAAAGCAATCACCACTTTCGGCATCGAACGAATCAGGCGTTGTAAATCCAGCACATTCAAGCGAGGGATGCCAGTATCATCCACATAACCCGCATGTCCCCTCACACTTTGATCGCCACCAGAACAGAAGGCATATTTGCCATCAGTATGTGGCCCATAGCCAGTAAATAGAACAACACCAATAGTAGTATCTTCACGAGCATTAGAGAAAGCGTCGTACAGTTCAAAGACTGTTTCAGGACGGAAAGCATTGCGTTTATGGGGACGGTTGATAGTGATTTTCGCAATGCCATCAGTTTTTTGATACAGAATATCTTCGTAGGTTTTGGCAGTTTGCCAGTTAATTTGCATTGGTATGGAGTGCGGTGTTGTGCTTGAGAATTTTATCGCGGTCTTAGGGACATGCGATACCTGCGGTAGGCTACGCCTACGCTGGAATTGGTGTCTCAAGCCTTTACAATCTGGTAATTGTCTGGGTGTTGAAGAATAAAAATGCGACGTGACACCATTTTCTACAAATTATTTAAACAATTTCCCGGTTTACTGTTTGAATTAGTAGATGAACCACCTCCAGAAGCAGAAAATTACCAGTTTGAATCGGTTGAAGTGAAAGAAACGGCGTTTCGGATTGATGGAGTATTTTTACCTCCCGCTGATGCAGTTTCCAAAACCGTATTTTTTGCGGAAGTCCAGTTTCAGAAGGACGAAGACTTATATCACCGCTTCTTTAGCGAATTGTTTTTGTTTCTCTACCGCAACTCGATTCGTTACGATGACTGGTTTGGAGTAATAATTTTTGCTTCTGGTAGTCTTGAACCTTCTTCCTCTTCGATTCACCGCGCTTTGTTGGAAAGTGGTCAAGTCAGGCGGGTTTATCTGGATGAATTGGGGGATTTGCGACAACAACCTTTGGGATTGGGTTTGATGTTGCTGACAAATGTTACTTCTGAAACAGAAGCAATGGAAGGGGCGCGGTTTTTGCTACAACAAGCACGGCAACAATCCGAGCAAGCGATAATTGATTTAGTGACGACGATTATTGTCTACAAATTTTCTAACCTTAGTCGAGAGGAGATTCAAGCGATGTTGGGACTGAATTTGGAAGAACCACGAGCGATTCTGGAAGCGAAGGAAGAAGGACGAGAGGAAGGAAAGATCGAAGGAAAGGTTGAAGGAAAGGTTGAAGGAGAAAGAACGATCGTTTTACGACTATTAAATCGGCGTGTGGGTAATATTCCTGATGGGCTTCTGTCCCAGATTCAAGGGTTATCGGTGGAACAGTTGGAAGCTTTAGGTGATGCTTTGTTGGATTTCTCTACTCTTGCTGATTTGGAAAGGTGGTTACAAGGTCAACCAACAGGGTAAATTTCACCCAGAGAAGCAGAGGAGAAGGCAATCGCACCCAGTAAAATTCTCATATCTACAAATCGGAAGTGAAGAGACATTTGCAGCTTTGATGAATCTGAGGCTGGAAGACACGCGGGTATATCAGGAAGCGGTGGGAGAAAGAGTGCGATCGCTCGTCCTCCGACTGTTAAAACGACTATTTGGTGAAATTATTGAGGAACGCTGGAAGCGTTAACTTTGGCATTGTTGGAATTGAGATTGCGATCGCTGTCTTGGAAGGGTGGTTACAAGGTTAACCAAAATGATCTTGAATTGGAAGTGATGCTATTTGAAAGGCTGGTTGGCATTCATTAACTAGATTTTGGCTGTTGACACTCGACCACAATCACCATTAAGTATAAAATAAGCAACCGTGCAGAAAGAAAGTTACGTTAAGGCTAATTTTCTTGAAAAAAGAACTTAGTCATTATCTTTTGAACAGCTCGAAATCTTGATTATTTAGTTGAATGTCCATGCATATTACTCAGCGTCAAGAGCAATTTAGTAACGCTTATATTCGTGCTGTTGCAGCAGTAGCAGGTTATACCCTTTATCGACTAGAGGTAGATGATGACAGCATTGACTTGGGTATTGCAGCCAAAGGAGCTATTGGAACTAGTCGCTCTCCCCGTTTAGAATTACAGCTAAAAGCCCCTTTTAAGAGGAATGTAGTTGGTGCTACGAGTATGAGTTATCCCTTAAAGAAAAAAAACTATGACGATTTAAGATATACTAATGTCTATGTTCCACGCATTTTAGTTGTTGTTGTCTTGGCTGACGATCTAAATAGTTGGTTGTATCAGTGCGAAGAACAATTAGTTATTAAACATTGTGCTTACTGGACATCACTGCGAGGTGAAAAAGAATTACCTATTGGTCAAGAAACTAAGTCAGTGCGTTTATCAAAAGAGAAAATATTTAATGTAGAAACTCTACAAAAAATGATGGATATAATCTCAAATGGAGGTAATCCATGAAAGCAACTATACGAGATATTGATGTTCTTAAATCCATAAATCCACTAGAAGTCGCTAGCTATTTGGAAATTCAAGGTTGGAAGGAACAAAGGCAAATAAACAATATTGCATCTATTTGGACATTAGAAATAGCTCAAGGAGGCAATGTTGAAATATTATTACCTCTGAATCCTGAATTTCGAGATTTTTCTGCTCGGATGAAGGAAGTTTTACAAAATCTTGAAATTGTAGAAAATCGTTCTCAGTTAGAAATAATAACTAATCTTAAGACTCCACTAGCAGAAATTGTACAAATTTCAGTGAATCATTCAGAAATTATAAATGGGAGCATTCCTATATCTCAAGGAGTTCAATTATTTGAATCAGCTAAAAAGCTAATGTGGTCTGCTGCTTCATCTGCTGTACAACCTAAACCTTACTTTAAAGGAGGTTCATTTAGTGAAGTAACTGACTATATGCAAAAATTACGTTTAGGACATACCAAAGAAGGTAGCTATGTTTTAACCATTATTTCTCCATTAAAAGTTGACAACTATCAATCTTCAGATTGCTTTGAAAGAAAGGTTACTAGAACTCTATTTCAAGCTTTAAATATTATTAGTTTAGCTCACGAGCAAAAACTTTCTGAAAGAGAAAGTGTTTTAAATGAAGCCATAGAAGAAGGAGTAAGTGCTAATCTATGTGATGCATTATCACACATGATAAATAATGATAATGATCCAAACTTGAGTTTCAATTTAACTTGTTCAAAAAGACTAGATCATCCATCTAATATTCCTTTAGAGATAAAAATAAACAAACAAGTTCTACCTGTTATTACAGAAGTTAAGAATAAACTAAAATCTCGTAAAAATACTTTGGGTAGAAACCAAAAAAGTATTATCCAAATAGATACTGAAGAATTAGTACATACTCTAGCATTTCCTTTATCTCCTAATCCAAAACTATTGCACTCTGAAATTAAAGGTTTAGTAATTAAGCTTGAATGGTTTGGTGGAAATGAAAAAGCAAAAGTTACTGTTATAAGTATAAATATAGAAAATGAAGAGAAAGAGGTTATTATTGAAGTTAATCGTGACGAATATCTAATCGCATTTCAAGCTAACTTAGAGCAGATACCAATAATATGCGATGGTCACTTAATTGAAGAAAAGGAATTATTAATTTTGAGAGAAGTACAGAATTTTTCTCTATATCGAGACAATATTTAAATTCACTAAACATCAAGAGTTTTTCACTACTTCGTCAGCACTTGTAAAACTTGTGTCTAAGTCCCGCTAATGAAATAGTTAAATTACAATATCTGCGGCAAACCTCCTCAAATTATACTGTCGCCACTTGGCATCTTTTTTGCGGTTTGTCTGCACCTCTAAAACCCGAATTCCCTGAGTTGGGAGCGGGTTTAATTTTTGCTGCAACTGCTGCCAAGAAATAATCAATTCATGCTGCACATTATAAGTAGCACACAACTGAACAAAATTAATATCCTGGGGAGTGCCAAAAAATTCTTCAAATGGTGGGTCAAATTTGGCGATGGGTAACATTTCAAAAATCCCACCGCCATTGTTATTGATTAATACAATGGTGAGATGTCCAACAAACTTATTGCGGATTAAAAAACCATTTGTGTCATGCAACAGGGCTAAATCTCCCGTTAACATCACACTACTTTGCTGGCGATGGGCAATTCCTAAAGCGGTGGATAATGTGCCATCGATGCCATTTGCACCACGGTTAAAGTGCGATCGCACTCCTAAATTATTTGGTTTCCAGAAATATTCCACATCCCGCACAGGCATACTATTGGCAATAAACAGAGGTGTTCCTGGCGGTAAAATCTGAGAAATTAACCAAGCTGCCTTACTTTCAATTATTTCATCTATTTTCCCCATCGTCTGATCAACCACTAACTTGACCTTAGTTTCCGCATCACGCCATTGCTTTCCATAGTCTGAGGATAAAGATAAATTTGCCTCCTCTACTTTTATTTCTTCTACAGATATCCGTAAATGCGTCGTTCTCCCATGCAAAGGGTCGAGGTTTTGGTCACTGGGGTCAATTACCCAGCGTCGCGGTTGGGTTGCAGCTATCCAGGTACGCAATTCTTTACTTGTAGGCATTTCACCCACCTGAATCACCATTTCGGGCGCTAACTGCTTTGCTAGTTGCTGATTTCGCAAAATCAGGTCATAAGTGGAAATCAAATAAGGGTTGAGTTCGGCATAATTTCTCACTGGGGAGAGTCCCTCAGCTAGCACAGGCCATTGGAGAATTTGGGAAAGTTGCGCGATCGCCTTACAATACTCTTCTGGTTGCGACGGTTGGGCAACACCTGCGATAATAATGCCGCGATCGCACTCTTTCCATTCTTTGGGTATGGGGTATGGGGAACTTGTACTGAGCGCAGTCGAAGTATGGGGCATGGGGCATGGGTTTGCTATTCCTGCGAAGAAGTCTTCTGCTTCCAACTGCGATCGCAAATAGCTCAAATCATTTCCATCAGGCAGAGGCGCTAAAGGATCGCGAAAGGGAATATTCAAATGTACTGGCCCCTTTGTAGGAGTTTGCGCCCTCTCCCAGCTATGAATTACCGTTTGTCGCAGGTAAGCTAGCATTCCCAGATCGGCACAGGGTAAGGCTAACTCGGTTTGCCAATTTGGGTAGTTTCCATATAATCTCAATTGATCTACAGTTTGCCCAGAGTGACAATCTCGCAATTCTGGGGGTCTATCGGTGGTTAATATCAATAGTGGTACGCGACTATATGATGCCTCTATTACTGCTGAATAAAAATTTGCTCCTGCTGTACCAGAGGTGCAAACTAGTACCACAGGACGTCCGGTTGTTTTAGCTTGTCCCAAAGCAAAAAAGGCGGCGGAACGTTCATCAAGAATGGAAATCGTTTCAATCTCAGGTGCTTGTTGAGCAAAGGCGATCGCTAACGGTGTAGAGCGCGATCCGGGGCAAATGATGGCACAAGTCAATCCCAACCGCTTTAAGGTCTCTGTTAAAATATAAGCCCAAAGTTGATTAACATTCCTATAAGCAATCGGTATTAAATCAAACATAGCTATAAAACAATCTTAAATTTTAGATTTTGTCTAGGGAAATTCAATTTAAAATCCATCAATACGGTGTTGGTTTCCATCACCGCAGCGCGAGTTTGGAGGAAAGAAAATCTCCAAGCAAACTTGCTCCACTTTCTACAAAATGCACAATTTGCTCTCAAACATTTATGGACTGCATTCATTTAACGGGAATTCGCGGCTATGGCTACACTGGGTATCTAGCAGAAGAACAGGTGCTAGGGCAATGGTTTGAGGTGGATGTGAGGTTATGGTTGGATATCTCCACAGCGGCCAAGACTGACGCGATCGAAGACACTTTAGATTATCGCAGCGTCATTAGCTTGATACAACATCTGATAAAAACGTCTAAATTTGCTTTGGTGGAGAAATTGGTAGCAACGATCGCAGATTCTATCCTCCAAGAGTGCGATCGTGTAACAAAAGTCCAAGTCACTCTCAGCAAACCTGCTGCACCTATTCCAGACTTTGGTGGCAAAATTAGCATTGAACTGACTAAAAGTAAGCCCAACCTTTAATTCACAAAATGCGTTTTTTTTCAATATCTATCAGCTAGCAAAAAACAGGGGGTTTACGTGGGGCTTGGAAGTGTCTCACAATGAGAATCTTTCCTGCCATTGCCCCCAGCACCTGCTGAATACCAAAAAACTAAAAAATATCGCGATCTGTTGATGAACATTTAACTTGCATATTTTCAGAGGACAGCAATTGTGATTAAGTATTAACCAGAAGCTATAGAGCTAGTATTTGATTTTTAAAATAAGCGTAGTGGCGTGGCAAGGATAAAATAGTGCATTAAAAATGTCTCCAATATTGAGATTTGAGAAATATAACTAATTTCTCTATTGCAAATATTTAGGCTTGCCCTGCTATTACAAGCATACTGGGATTTTCTTCAAAAAATTACGATTAGTTATATGACTAATATTTATAAGTAATACGAGTTCACTCATCATTAAAGATTTCAGACTGTTTTATACTGTAACCTAAATCTCATCTGATCTAAAAACTATTTGGAGGTCAAGCATAATTAAACTCTTTAATTACAGGTAAGAATTAATTATTAGTAATAATATTCTTGTGAATGTATATTATTATATTACATCCAACACACTTTAGATTTCTTTTAACTTATCTTAAAGTAAGATACTGTGATTCTATCCCATGAAATTTTTTCTTGATTAATTTTTATATAGATATTATACTTAGTGTTTATACTTTTCCAATAAAAAATTATTGTATACATTTTAAAATCATTTTTTGAGTGCTTGATAATTACATTCTAATTTTAATTTGATGTTAGTAGCATCATATTAACTATATGAATTAATCGAAATTAGCTTTGATAAACATAGAAATTGTCGGAGGTTAATAACATGACGCTATTTACTCATTAGTCAGTATTAATATCAAGCAAGAATACAGGGTAGTTAAAGATTGTTTATGATAAGATAAGCACTTTTGACTTGAGTTGACACTGACAACAAAAATCTGAACCTTAAGCAAACAGGTTATCGTAACATGTTCGCCCGCAAAATCTTAGTTGTTGAGGACGAAAAAAATATAGCCTCAAATATTAGAAAAAGGTTACAAAAATTAGGTTATTTAGTATCAGAAATAACTAAATTTGGTGAAGAGGCAATAAAAAAAGTAGCAGAAACTCATCCACATTTAGTATTAATTGATATCTGCCTAGCTGGAGAAATAGACGGTCTCCACGTAGCTGATATTATTCAGAATCACTTTCATGTGCCTGTAGTATATATAACGGAGTATTCGGAATATAAAACATTACATAAAAATCAGCTAAGTCAGCCTTTTACTTACATAGCCAAACCATTTATTGAAAGTAATTTACATTTTGTGATTGAAATGACGCTGTACAAACATCAGAGCAAAAAAATATTATACGAAGAAAAACAGAGGTTGATGGCAATTATTAATAGTATGGGCTGTGCAGTGATTGTGACCTATGCAAACGGTTGTATTGAAATGATGAATCCCATAGCAGAACTCATCACTGGTTGGAAGCAAACTGAAGCATTCGGGAAAGATTTAATAGAAGTTGTGAACTTAGTTAATAAAGATGTAGGAGAAAAAATCGAAAATTTGGTCACTTATGTAATCGAAGCAGGGGAAGTTTTCAATTTGCCAAAAAACTGTGCATTGATTACCAAAGATGGCAAAGAAATTGCAATTGGGGATAATGTTGCGCCTATCCGCGATCAAGATGGCAATATTACTGGCGCGGTTTTAGTTTTTCAAGACATTACTAAACGTAAGCTGACAGAGGCGCAACTGATCCGCAATGCATTTTATGATGGGCTAACAGAATTACCGAATCGTGTTTTATTTTTAGATCGGCTCAGACAAACCATTGAACGTAGCAAACGCAGAAGCGATTATTATTTTGCAGTTTTATTTTTGGATTTAGATGGCTTTAAAGAGATTAACGATCGCTTTGGGCATGGAATAGGAGATGATTTTTTAGTAGCGATCGCTAGACGTTTAGAGTCATGCTTACGTAGTGGCGATACTGTAGCACGATTTGGTGGTGATGAGTTTACTGTTCTTTTGGAGGATATTAAAGACATTACCGACGCTACTAATGTTGCCAAACGTATTCAAGACTCCTTAAGATTGCCAGTTAGCCTGAATGGATATCAATTATCTACTACAGCTAGCATTGGTATTACTTGGAATTTTAGTAATTATGAGGAACCTGCAACTTTGCTGCGGGATGCTGATATTGCGATGTACCAAGCTAAACGCCAGGGAAAAGCTACTTATGCCATATTTAGTTAAGAATGGAATATGCTACTCTAGGGGCTACTAAGGTTATGGTATACAACCAAGAAGCCCTATAATTCTGTCATGGAAAAAACCGAAAAACAGAAAATGCTTGCAGGCGAATTATATCTGGCCGAAGATCCAGAATTGGCTGCCGACATGAAGCGAGCTAGTCGTCTATTGCGAAGTTACAATTCTACAACCGAAGAACAGCAAGAGCAACGACAGCAAATTTTGCAAGAATTATTTGGAAAAATCGGTGACAAAGCATTAATAGTCCCACCCTTTCACTGTGACTATGGCAGTAATATTTTTGCTGGCGACAAATTGTATATGAACTATGGCTGTGTAATTTTAGACTGTAATACAGTTCATATTGGTGAAAATGTTTTGTGCGCTCCTTATGTGCAAATTTATACTGCCTATCATCCCACAGAGCCAGAAATTCGTCTTTCTGGTAGAGAGTTAGCTGCCCCAGTTAACATTGGTAATAATGTCTGGATTGGTGGCAATGCAATTATTTGTCCAGGCGTAACTATTGGTGATAACACAACCATTGGTGCTGGTAGTGTAGTTGTCAAAGATATACCTAAGAATGTTGTCGCTGCTGGCAATCCCTGCCGTGTCATTCGGTATTTATCCTAAAATTTAACAAAACAGAATTCAGGAGCCAGGAGCCAGAATTGAATTCTTTATGACTTACGGACTTAGACAAGCGCTCAGGCGATCGCTGAAAATAAGTTTAAGTTTGCCACTTTGATTCTGAATTCTGAATTCTTCTTCAAAATTTATAACCTCTAGCAATCCAATAGAACCAGTCTGCGATCGCTTCTTGAGTTTCACTGTCAGCATCAATGGCTGCTATTTCAGATAATTTTGCAGAATATACATCTTCATCTTTACCATTAATATAAGCCACTTCTACATACATATCTTTTAAGCACTCATCATCTGGAGCCATTCCCAATACTTCCACTTGTTTCTCCTCGACAGCACCTGATTTGCGTCCCTTCTTAGTCCATGTAGCCAAAAAGGGAAAATTCAGAACCTCTTCGAGGTAGTAGTACCAACCCATAGCCCGGTCTTCTTTGTCTTCAGCATCTACAATGATCTCCGTTTTAATGCGATGCTCTCGGTTTTCGTCGGCTTCAACACTAGGCATAAGATAACACTTTGCGTATAATTCATTTTGATAATACTACCAAAATGTTTCTAAAATCATACTTAAATATATCAATTATGTCCGCTTAATTACTTATTCACCTCTGAGAACCCCGCCCCTTAATCCCCTCTTTGTAAACTCTTACGGCAAGGTGGGGTGAAATGACTGTGGAAATCATAACTACTTATTTGGAAATGATATAAACTCTACAAAAAACCACTTGTCAATGACAAGCGGTTTTCTAGTTATTGTTCTTAAGGGGAACTTATTCGTTGCACCAAGATGCAAAGTTTTTCTTAGCGCTCAAGCGCAAAATTTCTCAGAGATTAAACAAGTCTCAAATCTGGATAATTTGCTAACACATCATCAGATGTGAGGGTATCATTTTCAGCTTGAGGAGTCCAAAGAACTTCAATTGCTAGAAGTCTCTCGCTAGGGATACTACCAATTTGCCGCAAAGCTTGACGCAAATCATCAGCACCATTAATAGCTGTGGGGATGTCAAACTTACCTAGTGTCGCCGCCAGCAAGGTAACAACAATGTATTCGCCGGGACCTTCGGTAAATAGACGCGTGGGGTTGTCGAGTTCGCCAGCTGGAGGTAAAGCATCTTTGGCAAGGGCTGCTCTTAGCTGGTTGTTGACGTTAGAAAGAGTTTCTTCGCTAAACTTGCTGCGTTCTGCCAGTGACAGTCGATTAAACTGACTTTCAGCTGAATTTAAACTGGCTTGTTGAGTGCCACCACCTGCATATACAAAGTATTCTGGATGGCGGAGTAAAGCTAGACTGGCTTCTTGGAGAATTTCTGCTCTGCCTTCTGGGGTGTTAGTATCAGCAGTTTCAGCAATGTGGTTGAGTTCATTTTGCAATTCACGGGCTTGAGCTAACAAACCTACTTGCAAACGAGTTACAGAAACAGGAGAGTTACTGCTGTAATCTGCTTCTGGTGTTTCACCGCTAGAGACGCGGCGGAAAGTTTGCAATAAGAAATTAGCGATCGCAAAGAAAATTAAGATGCCAAACAGACCACCAAATCCTCCTCCAATACCCCAGAAGGGAAGTAGGAAGGGAAAGCCAAAGCCACCACCAAAGCCACCACCATAACCACCCCCAGGATAGTAGCCGCCTCCGCCAGGAGGTGCATAGGTACGCGGTGTATAGGTGCGGCTGGAAGGCGCTCTAAAGGAGCCACCACCGATGCGACCCCCACTGCGGGCTGCTAACGCGCCGTCAGCGTGACCAAGAGCCAAAGCTAACACCAAGCTTAGGGCTAAGAAGGTTTTTAACAGCGGTTTGATGGTTTGTTGTAGTTTTTTACGCATAAGACAATCGCTTGAAAAACGAAATTATTATTTATGATTTCTCCCGATGGTGGGAGCAGTGTTGCAGGATGTTGCTAAGGCTAGCCTGTAACAAGCAAGTTTGTAGCATTCACGTAGCATTGCTTTTTAGAGACTACATATTCAATTTACCGCGTCTTATCTTGGGTAAGTAGCGATCGCAGGGGGGATTTCTCGACTGGGGAACCGTACCTAAAGACATGTTTATCCTCACAGAAATTGCGATGTCTATGACGGGCTACGCCTACGGGCAATGGTTTGCTATGCCTTAGACTAGTTTCAGACTACAGGTTTGAATTATACAGATGATTTTAATTTTTAGTGATTATTTTGACTAATTTTTTTAATCTTTCACTGAAGAAGTAATACTATTTCTGAACTTATTACTTAATATTCAGCACGGGCAAAACGCCTTGCTACTACCAACAGCACTCATTAATACATCTGGCATCTGAGAATTTACGTTTACAGAGGAAGCTAGTCAGTGCGTGCAATCCTTATAAATTATTCACAATAGACATAATTCGTGGCATTTTGGCACAGTAGTTTAAGTGTTTAAGATATTCTCTTGAACATAGCTAAATTTCGGAATTTTCGCAGCAGTTGTTCACTGAGCATTTCCGCTACAAGTGTTGGTTGTTATTTTTTGTTCATTATGCACAGAAACTCTCAAATAATGATAAATTTGCAACAAAAATAAAATCAACACAATAAAAAAACAATCTTTCTGACTAATCTTCTAAAATAGGTTTCAAATTTGTCTACCAAATTCGTTTTAAAAGAAATAAAATAATAATGATGGCTTTGAAAGTAATTCTAATTGTAAATATTAAAAACTATTTGAAATATAGTCATCAACTTTATTATGGAACATATTTCTCAACTAACAGCCGAAATCAGAGATAAAGCTGCATACCCAGATATCCTAGTCATATCCCGGATCTTTCTGCCGAAAGAAGCTGTAATTGGGGAATATATCTACAATCGTTGTCTGCAAGATCCAGAACGAATAATTGTGCTGGCAGCTAGTTGCTCAGGAGATGAAGTATTTGATAAGAGTCAACAGTTTCCTGTGTATCGTTGGTATTATCCTAAATATTGGCGTAGTGGCTATATGGGAAATATCCTCAAGCCTTTGGTCAATATCGTCTGCTCATTTGTCCTAGCAATTAAACTCTATTTTCGCTATCACTATCGTTACATAGAGTGGGGCCATGGCTATGATTTTCCTTCATTGTTGCTATTGAGCTATTTGTTACCTATTCGCTTTTTTATCCATCTGCACGGCAACGATCTTCTTTGCACTTTACATAATCCCGTGCTGCGATCGCTATTTAAATTAACACTTCATAGAGCCGAAGGCATTGTTTGTAATAGTTCTTATACAAGAGACTACCTGAGAACTGCTTTCCGATTAGATACTCCTACCCACGTCATTAACCCCGTAATCAGACCAGAAAAATTTGGTAATAATGTAGCCAGTCCCAGTAGCCTTGATGATTTACGGGTTCGCGTGCGTCAGACGTACAACATTCCCGAAACAGCAATAGTGATTCTCTCCATCGGCAGCCTAGTAAAACATAAAGGTTTCGACCGAGTAATTGATAATATTCCAATACTGCTAACTTTTGGGGTTGATGTCCACTATATACTCTGCGGTCAAGGGCCAAGTGAGTCAGAACTGAAATCTCTGGCACATCGTTTGCGGGTTGATAAGCGCGTCCACTTTGCCGGATATGTGCCAGAGCGAGAATTGGCAGGTTATTATGCAGCTTGCGACATATTTGCCATGCTGACTTTATCGGATACTAAACCTAATAATATGGAAGGTTTTGGTATCGCTTATTTAGAAGCAAGTTACTTCGGTAAGCCTATAATTGCCCCTCGTTTAGGCGGTGTTATAGACACAGTTCAGCATGAAGAAAATGGGATACTGGTTAATCCCAATTCTGGTTATGAAGTTTTTCAAGCTTTCAATCGCTTGTGCAAAGACCAACAACTACGTGAGCAACTAGGTCGTAAAGGTAAAGAATTAGCCAAGCGTAGAACTCTTCATAGATCGCTTTATAAATCAGAGGAAAAAAACGCAATTTTGTGAAATTATTTTATTAACTAAACCGGATTGAATCATCAAATTAAAAAAATATCAAAAAGGGCAATTTACTAGAAGCCATATTTCTGGATAACCTTTAACAAATTTCTTTACAAATGAGCAAGATTACAGTGTAAAATCTCGTTTGTGATGTGATTAAATGTGCAATGAAAAATATCTGGTTTCGCATAGAGCAATTTCTTTGGCATTACACAAAGCGCCGAATGCAATCTTTTGTGTTTACAGTCATTGGATGTCTTGCTGTTGTGAGTGTGATTACCTTTGGGGCAATGTATGTTGTGGCTCAACCTGCTTCAACTTCATCTGAACGTCCCGCTAAAGCGCCAAATTTCGGGCGACACTTTCAAGAATTTGGGCGTGAAGGCTCTATCTTGATTTACGACTCAAAAAACAACCGCATCTATGAACACAATCCTCAACGTAATGCAACCGCAATTGCCCCAGCTTCAACATTCAAAATTTTTAACGCGCTAGTAGCACTAGAAACAGGCGTAGTTCCTGATGATGTAGCGGTTCTCACTTGGGATGGAATTCACCGAGAGATTGATGCCTGGAATCATGATACAAATTTGCGTCAAGCCTTTAAAGATTCAACTGTTTGGTTCTATCAAGTACTAGCACGTAGGGCTGGATATGAAAGGATGCAGCAATTTATTAATAAAGTAGGCTACGGAAACCGTCAGATTGGCACTGTCGCAGACATCGATCGTTTTTGGCTACAACCGCAGTTATTGCAAATTACACCCAAAGAGCAAATTAAGTTTTTGCAACGGTTATATCAAGGCGATTTGCCTTTCTCGCAACGGACAATAAATCTTGTTAAAGACATTATGGTACGCGAACAAACTCCAGACTACACGCTGCGAGGAAAGACAGGATGGTTAACGAGTACTAAACCAAATGTTGGTTGGTTTGTGGGTTATTTAGAGCAAAACAAAAACGTCTACTTTTTCGCGACAACCCTTGATATGCAAAAATCGGAAGATGCACCCGCCCGCATTGAGATTACACGACGTAGCCTCAAGGATTTGGGCTTGCTAGCTCAAATCAACTAACCACCCCCGACAATAGTTACTACTTCTAAGCGATCGCCTGGCTGCACTTTTGTTTGCGGCCAAAACTGGCGGTGTAAAATTTCACCGTTATACTCCACAGCCACCAACCGGAGGTTAAAACCCAACTGTTGGAGTAAGTCGGGTAAAGAAGTTTGAAATGAGCAGCTATGGCTTTCCCCATTTACCTGAATCGTAATCTCATTAGACATAATATGTGTGTGGGGCATTGGGCATTGGAAATTGGGTATTGGTTACTCACTTTGGGCTAATGACAAATGACAAATAACAAATGACTCTTTTAGAGTTCTGGTTTAATGCGATTGAGTTGGGAGAGCAAATATTGCGTTACTAGGGTAGGCTGTTCGGCTTGCATGAGCGATCGCACCACTGCTACACGTTTGGCTCCTGCATCGATCACATCATTGATATTATTGGCATCTATTCCCCCAATCGCAAACCAGGGAATTGAGCAATTTTTAGCTGCATAGCTGACATATTCTAGTCCTGTTGCTGCCTTCCCTACTTTTGTGGGAGTTTCATAAACAGGCCCCACGCCAATATAATCTACACCCTCAGCAATTGCTGCTTGCATTTCTTCTTTATTTGTGGTAGAAAGACCTATCAGACGTTGCGAACCTAGTAATTGCCGAGCAACAGTAATAGGCATATCTTGTTGTCCCAGATGCACCCCATCGGCATCGACAGCTAAAGCTACATCCACGCGATCGTTAACAATGAACAAAGCGCCGTAAATGTGGCATAACTGGCGTAATTTTCTCGCTTGTTCTAGACGTAAAGAATCATCGGCGGTTTTGTCGCGGTACTGTAGAAGCGTTAATCCACCTTTGAGTGCAGCCTCGACGTTATTCAATAAATTTTCACTAGGGGAAGTAACAAGATACAAATGCGATCGCCACAACAATTGATGGCGCTGATAACCCATTAAACTACTTTCTAGGGTATAAACCTGATAGCGCATCTGTTTACAAGCTTTAGCCATATTTGGTTGGTAAAGCTTACTGTATTCTTCCAACACCCTTAATGCTTCTTCTATCCGGCAAAAGTTAGCTTGCAAGACCGATTTTATACTGGCTCGTTCTTCTTCTTGAGGATGGGTTAATTCAGTCCCAGGATCGCCTGGTGTATCTCGCGCCGCCCGCAATTCTGGGGTATGCCACTTGGCTACCTCTTGTCGCAGCCGCTTGCATTCAAGAGCCAACTGGGCATTATTCAATCCAAACCGACACCATTCCTCGATAATTCGCAAGCCCTCACGAGCGCGGTCTAAATTAGCATCTAAAATGCGGTAAACAACTTGCTGTATTTGCTCTTTTTGGCTGTATGGCTCGACCATTACAACAACCCCGTTAGTGCTTTCATCGAAGTGTGAATTATCATAAGTCCTAGTAACCATAAGTTAATTAATTTGCTTTTTTTTACTATTTTTTTGCGGAATCTACGCAAAACAACGTAGTCGTGAGGGTTACGGTAAATTATCCCATGTTCCTATAGACAGTGATAAGGGTAGTTTGAGGCTACAGTTTCGCACTAAGCTTAGTCAAGTATTTTACGGTAGACAACAAGCTTACAAAGGACTGGCAAAAGGGAATACACCAGAGAATCCACAATAAATATATTAGTGAAAACAATGTAAATACTAGCAGCGTTACGTCTCTACAAGGGTTTTGGATAAAGCATATTTAATTTCACTCTTATATCTAAATAGATAGATATAAAAGTGAAAATGACGTAGGCATAATTCATGAATTGTGCCTACCAATCATTTTGGGCAACGCACAATTAATTTCTGGAGATGTCCAATATCATTTATTACTATGTATTAAATATCGCCAATTGCTCAATATATGGGTAATATTATCGACATAATACTCTCTAGAGAGTATAAGAATTTATGATTACTTATAAGGAGCCTTGTTAAATATGATTCTCCCTCGTGTGTTTCCTGAGTACCGTAGAGCAGATGTTTTGTTTGCAAAGTTGAAGTTTCTGAAATCAGCAAGGCTTTTATTTTTTAGTTTTTCAGTATTATCTTTTACTGTAAGTATGGGGGCGGCAAATATAGCGTTCCTGGTTACAAGCCTGGATAGTGCGATCGCTCAGATGCCATCAACACCAGATTCAGCGCCTCTGAATGTGCTATTTGTCAACCCTAGTGTTGGAGATGACAAGGCAGGCAATGGCAGCGAATCCACTCCTGTAAAGACGATTAGCCAAGCGTTGCGATTAGCTAACGCCAATACTGTAATTATGCTTTCCACCGGCACTTATAGCGCCGAGACAGGGGAGGAATTTCCCTTAATACTGAAACCGGGTATTTCAATTCAAGGCAACCCCAGCAATCAAGGTAAAGACATCATCATTCAGGGAGGCGGTGATTACTTGAGTCGGAGCTTTGCCGGTCAAAATGTCACAATTGTTGGAGCCAACCAAGTCTTGCTCACTGGGGTAACGGTGACGAACCCTAATCGCCGTGGTTACGGTTTATGGATTGAATCTAGTAATCCGGTAGTTGCGGAAAATACTTTTACTGGCAGTACTCAAGATGGCATTTCTGTTTGTGGTAATGCCGCACCTACCATTAGTAAGAATTACTTTGATCGCAATGGAGCCAATGGCATCACAATTGCTGGTAACTCCAGTCCCCAAGTGAAGGAAAATGTCTTTCACCAAACCGGTTTTGGGATTAATATTGCCCAAAATGCCGCTCCTATACTCATAGGTAATCAAATTCAGAATAATAGATCGGGAATTGTCGTACAAGCAAATGCCCGCCCGATTTTACGTAACAATCTTATTCAAGATAATAAAGAAGATGGTTTAGTTGCGATCGCTCAAGCAATGCCGGATTTGGGTAATGCATCCGAACCTGGGGGTAATACATTTCAAAATAATGCTCGTCACGATATTAACGCTAGTGCTGCTAAACAGGTGATTTCTGCTGCTGGTAACAACCTTGTGAGCGATCGCATCACTGGCAAGGTAGATGTTAACGGTACAACAGCACTAGCAACCCAAAATTCTCAACCCGCTCCTGTCCCTAACAATGCGTTACGAGAAATACCATCAACAGGGGAAATTACCTTCTCATCTCCCGAAGTCTCTGAAACTACTAACGGGCAAACCAGCAACAGCATTTCAGCAAATAATCCTGTTTCTGGGCAATTAAACAGTCAAGTGCTGCCATTAATGCCTGCCAATAATGTACCGCTTTCCCCGCCTATATCCAAACAACCACCTACTTCTAAAGTCGCCGGATTTCCTACTCCTAGCAGCTTGTCAAGTAGACAAATACCAACAAACGCACAGCCACCTGATACACCACAGTTAAATTACGTGCGGATCGATCCTAATACCATTGAGTTTACTGCCACTGAGCCTCCATCCAATTCAGTTGTACAGCCACCAGTTCCAAGAAGTATGAGGGATCAAACGCAGCAGCCATTGCCAATACTAAAAAATGCTGCTCCAGGTGCTTCAGAACTTTTACCACTACCCGATCGCAATATCCCCATTGTTAATACTCGCAATCTGCAAACAAGTTCTGCAAGTATTCCCTATAGTGGTAACTCTACAACACAATTTGGTGTGCGTTATCGCCTAGTAGTGCCACTTGTAACTGATAAAGATCAAGATTTAGTACGATTCCTTGCTCCTGGTGCGTTCCCCACAGTTTGGCAAGGTCAAAGAGTTATGCAAGCAGGAGTTTTTAGTAGTGAATATAACGCTAAAGAAATGCTCAAAACACTCTCTAGTAAAGGTTTAAGAGTCATTATGGAGCCATTGAATTGATTAAGAATAATGTTGGCTTACCCTCTACTTAATATGTGGTTGATGAAAACTGCATATATCGTTTTAATTCAAATCTGTTGTTAAGCTCGACTGTATCCAAAATTAAGAACTCGCTTTATTTATCCGATAAAAACCCTAGCTTTTTGGCAAATACTTTTTCCACATCACAGATTATAGATGAAGTTAAAAAAGTAAAACTACTGCCCTACAAAGGTTTCAGCTTAAGCGTTCGTGTAACGACTCCACAGGAGTATCGCGTTGCGAAAAAAATGGATAAAGTCGAGCTAAGAGGATGTTTGAAAAGTCCTGTTTGAAAAGTCCTCTTGTCGGTATCAAAAGTTCTAGATCCTCCTAAATCTACCGATAAATTGGGGGACTTTGATTCCGGTTTCCCACTTTTCAAGGGGAGAGGCTAGTGCCAAGGGGTCTCCCCAACTGGAGCGACTGGCGTGGGTTAGGGGGGATCTCAAAGTACCTAAAGTTACAGCAAAACACTTTTCAAACAACCTCTAGTAGACATCTCCGAAAAAGAATTTTAATCCCTTATCCTATCTAGTTGAAAACTTAATTTCTGGAGATGTCTAATTTATTTTAGGATAATCATTACCTAAAACAATAACTATATCTGCTGTAGATTTATTGATTTGTATACGCCCATCACCATTAGGAAAATCTGGATATTTAACAGAATTTTTCAATTGATGCTCATAATCAATAACATCCTGAGATCCTGGCATCCAGCTTGCAATAGATAAAGCAGCATTAATACTTTGTTTTTTTAAGACATAGATTCTGGTTTTAGACATTTTCCATCCGATCGAAGAAGTGTTAGGAACAACACAAATCTCAGGAAATCTTTTCAATAATGCTTTTTGAAAATTGTCATCTGCTTTCGGTGAAGCAAAATTAGAAGCATTAATAATACTGAAGTTAACTTCTTTAGGAAACTTATACTTTGTTTCTAGCTTTTCTAGCTTCGGAATTACTTGGTCTTGAGCTTCTTGCTTTGAAATTACTTGAGGGGAGGCATTTGTTTCTAAAGGTTTTTGAGTTGAAATATCTGACCCTAATGTTACTTTAGGTGAGGGTTCTGGATTAATTTTTGGTGTATCAGCCTTAGCCTTACCATTTTCTATTAATTTTTGAAGTTCACTTATTTTTATTTGAATATCAGTTACAGATTTGTTTATTCCATTAAACAAGACACTTGTCAAAAGTAACAACACTATAAGCTGAATAGCTAAACTTCTCCAATCACCTTTTTTAACATTAGATAATCCCCATTGATAATAAAGTTGAAAGACAGATTTAGTAGCAGATACAACCTGAGAAGTTTTAATATTAACTCGAGGCATAATAATGCAATCCTATTTGAGTTGTGGAAATTATCGCGTAGTGGTGAGACAGTGCTTGCTTCTTTGCAAGGCTATGAGCGTCAGGGCTTGGTGTAGGCTAATGCCAAGATGCTAAAAAAATGTATCTCACTTTTATCAGTACATACTGAACTACAAACTGAAGTTATTGCTTTTCGGATTATTTGCCAAGTTTTTCTATAAAACTGAAATTCTTCCAATTAAAGCAATAGAGATTTCCACAAATCATTTAGGGCTGCTATTTAGGATTTTTATTTAATTTTTTAAATATCCGATAAATTTAATTGTATTTTTTGCAATACCTCTTTAGAAGTATTTACTAAATTAAATTTATGTAGAGTTAATTCCATTGGGTTCAGCAAAAATCCTGTGACATTTGTAAATAAGCAATTGTGCGCCAGTATTTAAGGTTAAAAATCAGGTGATAAAAATTTCTTACTCATAATATTGACAAAATCTCTAATTGACTTAGAAGGAAATAGCCTTCCTATGCTGGTTTATGATCCAAACGGGTAGCTTGCTCTAGGGCAGCTTTTTCTTTGGCTCGGCGGACATAGGGTTGTAATTGGGCGCGATCGCAAGCTGTAAAGATACTCAGGTTTTCCAAGCTAATCCCTCGCATCAACATTTCTACACGCCAGGTTTGTTGTGCTTGGGCGATCACTGGCGCTTGTCCTTGGGGAGTTAATAGTCCTTCACTCCATACTTGCCAACGTGTCTCAAGTTCTGATTCTGAGATGGGTGTACCTGTTTCATTCAGAAACATGGCTGTTTGAGCATCTTTACGACTTTTCAGCCATTTGATTAAGGGATTATTAGTAAAAGAACCGTAGCGTTTGCCCAAAATCCACTGATTTACAGGCACTTGACGCACAAATCCGGGAATCGTGATTTGCAAGAAGTGCCCTTGAGAATCGTAGATTTGATGCGATCGCTCCAAGCTAGTTATTTCTGTAGCGGATAACCCAGCCCCAAATAATACGTAAGCTAAAGCATAATCTCGTACTCCGAATTTCCTGGCTTGTTGGAGAATTTCGTGAACCAAACTAGCTGGTAAATCAGCTACATCTGTAGTGGTGAACCCTCCTTGTAAGGAGTTTGTTGCTAGTTCTGCTGAGGATGACATGGCTCCATGTAAAAACAACTCCACCAAATTTTCCAGAAAATCATCCCTATCCTCCCAAAGTTCGTGAAATTCGCTGGTGAACTCAATTACCGCATATCCCAAGATCATCCCATTCAGCAAACTGGCTAATTTCTCTGCCGGTAAGTAGGTATTTAAGTGACCTTGCTGGATTACAGTAGCTAAATACTGAGCTACATAGCGGTTTGCCTCTGTTACTCCCCTGCCTAGTGCGCGGCGATTTTCTGCCGGGAATTGGTCGGCTTCACCTACCACAGACCGGACAAACTCTGGCACTCGTTCTAATGTATGTAAAGTGTCACTTGCATAATCTTTAAGAGCTTGGTAGACATTGCCGGGAGGCGTTGCTCGCCGCACCAGCGACTCACCTAAATCCTTGAAGGCTGCGGACTCTTCCAGCACAGCCAAAAGTAGCCCATGCTTATTACCAAAATTCCGAAATAGAGTCACTTCGTTGACTTCGGCTTTTTCAGCAATTTGGCGGGTTGTGGTAGCGCTAACTCCCTGAGCAGAAAACAACTCAAGTGCAGCTTGAATCAGGCGTTGACGAGTGGAAATCAGTTGAGATGACATAAAAAAATGCAAGTGGCACTTGCACGGGGTATCAGAGTTCTGCTAGCATAACAAATGTAAGTGATACTTGCTTTACTCTACTGTAACTAACTAGTGAGAGTGTGGATAAATCTTTAGTGGGATTATGCCCAATAAAAAGTAAATCACTTCATCATCCATCAACAGGAATTTTTATGACCGCAAATTTTGGGGCGATCGCCAAAGGCGTTGGCGAAGCCATCGCTCCTGAGAGAGGCAATTCACCTCAACTCAGGTGGATAAATGTGGTATTTTTTGGTGTATTTCATGCCTTAGCACTTCTGGCTCCTTGGTTTTTCTCCTGGCCAGCATTAGGTTTGCTAGTGTTTCTGCACTGGTTATTCGGGAGCATTGGTATTTGCTTGGGATATCACCGACTACTGAGCCATAAGAGTTTCCAAGTTCCCAAGTGGTTAGAGTATGCGATCGCCCTCATTGGAGCGTTGGCTTTACAAGGCGGCCCGATTTTTTGGGTAGGTGGACACCGCCAGCATCACGCTCACACGGAAGATATTGACCTAGACCCCTACTCTGCCCAAAAAGGATTTTGGTGGAGCCATATACTATGGATTTTCTACCCACGTCCAGAATTTTTTGACTATGATACCTATAAAAAATATGCCCCTGACCTAGCAAGACAACCCTTTTATTGTTGGCTAGATCGTTACTTCTTACTGTTGCAAATACCCTTCGGTTTGCTGCTTTATGCTCTAGGAGGATGGTCGTTTGTATTCTACGGAGTGTTTCTCAGATGTGTCTTGCTTTGGCACTCAACCTGGTTTGTGAACTCAGCATCACATTTGTGGGGTTATCGCACCTTTGATGCTGATGATGGCGCTCGTAATCTTTGGTGGGTATCCATCGTCACCTATGGAGAAGGATGGCACAACAACCATCATACTTATCCCCACATGGCGAAATCTGGCTTGTCTTGGTGGGAGATTGACGTTACTTGGTGGAGCATCTTAGTGTTGCAGACTTTGGGTTTAGCTAAAAAAGTTGTCTCGCGTCCCCCTCAAGGTGCAACTCACGGCTAAATTGCAACTAAATTATCATGAATTTGTTTGTTAAGCCGATTGCTTCTCGCAGTCGGCTTAATAAGCTACTACGCATTTTAATTGCATATTTACATCATGATCAATACATCTAGGTTTCGCCAGACGATTCTGCTAGTTGTCATCACATTTAACCTGATTTCTACTTGGCTACACTACATAGATAATGCATTATTTTTGGGTAGATATCCTGGCCCCGCGTGGTTCACTCCTGTTGGAGTAATTAGTACTGTGATTGTAATGACTCCAATCGGACTGTTGGGATATTGGTTTTACACCAAAGGCATGTTTTGGTCGGCGTACTTTTTATTAGCCTTATACTCAATTACTAGTATCTCCAGTCCAGTCCATTATCTCTTCCCGATGGTTGCTCCTATGTCTTTGAAAATGCATAGTCTAATTTGGCTGGATGGAGTTATGGGACTGTTACTGATAGGTTTTTTGCTGTGGTATAGTTTTGTATTGAAAGAGTGGCGTAGTACACTAGCTACAAATTGACATAACATACATAACTGAAATCACTCTCCATTTTCTTTAAGTCTAATTAAACAAAATGTGTTACTAGCTATTTCACGGTAAAATCTAACGGTTTAAATCACCGCAATATATCAAGCGTGAAAACTGACAGCATTTTTTATCGCCTTTTTCAAGAACTTCCTAGCATCTTTTTTGAATTAATTGGCAATCCACCCCAAACAGCAGAGACTTATCAATTCTCCTCAATTGAAATCAAGCAAACGGCATTTCGTATAGATGGTGTTTTTCTCCCAACACAAGGAGAAGAAAATCCGATTTACTTCGTTGAAGTCCAGTTCCAAGCTGACACAGAAATTTATTCACGCCTATTTTCAGAAATTTTTTTATACTTACACCAAAATAAGCCTAAAAATTCTTGGCGAGGAGTAGTTATCTATCCCAATCGCAGTTTAGATACAGCAGATATCAAGAATTACAGTGAATTTTTCACCAGTCAGCGCATCAATCGCATTTATCTTAATGAATTAGGTGAAACTGCATTATTGCCAGTTGGAATTGCTACGATGAAATTAGTGATCGATGAAGAGGAGACAGCAATTACATCTGCTAGACAGTTAATAGACAGAACCCAGCAAGAAATCAACATCGAACCACAACGGCGGCAGTTACTAGAATTGATAGAGACAATATTAGTTTATAAGTTTCCGACGATGAGTCGAGAGGAGATTGAAGGTATGTTTGGGTTAAGTGATTTGAAACAAACACGAGTTTATCAAGAAGGTAAGCAAGAAGGCAAACAAGAAGGGGCGCGTGAAGAAAAGTTTAGAATGATCCCTTTGTTGTTGAGATTGGGACTGAGTTTTGAAGAAATAGCGAAAGAGCTAGATTTGAGTCTAGAAGAGATTCAGCAAGAAATGCAAAAACAGCCTCCAAGTCAGGATATGTAACCTACAATCATAGCAGAATTCAGAATTCAGAGGTCAGAATGGGCTACGCACCGCTACACTAACAGAAGTCAAACAGTCTTTATACTTGGTTTTGAGACTTAGCTTGTGTAACTCACTAACCTAAAATTAGCTGTATCTTTTTTCATGGATTTATCTACATATTCTTACTATTTCCCATTCCCATTAATTTTTAATTTTTTCTATGATTTCGCTCTCCCCTATTCTTCAAGCGAGACTCTCCCAACCCCTCAAAATTGGCTCCTTTGAGGTAAAAAGTCGGGTTCTCCAGTCGCCTCTATCTGGAGTCACAGATATGGTGTTTCGCCGTCTCGTGCGTCGCTATGCGCCAGATTCGATGATGTATACCGAAATGGTGAATGCTACGGGATTGCATTATGTCAAGCAGTTACCCAAAATCATGGAGGTAGATCCCAACGAACGCCCAATTAGCATTCAACTATTTGATTGCCGTCCCGATTTCTTAGCAGAAGCAGCAATCAAGGCAGTTGCCGAAGGTGCTGATACTGTTGATATTAATATGGGTTGTCCGGTAAATAAAATCACTAAAAATGGTGGTGGTTCTTCGTTGTTGCGGCAGCCAGAAGTAGCAGAGGCAATTGTGCGGGAAGTGGTGAAAGCTGTTGATGTACCTGTGACAGTAAAAACCCGTATTGGCTGGAATGACAACGAAATTACGATTCTCGACTTTGCCAAACGGATGGAAGATGCCGGGGCGAAAATGATTACGGTACATGGACGCACTCGCGCCCAAGGGTACAATGGCAATGCCCGTTGGGAATGGATTGCGCGTGTAAAAAAAGTCCTTTCTATCCCAGTGATTGGGAATGGAGATATTTTTTCCGTTGAAGCGGCTGTGAGATGTTTAGAGCAAACTGGCGCTGATGGTGTGATGTGTTCCCGTGGAACTTTAGGTTATCCGTTTTTGGTGGGAGAAATTGATCACTTTTTGAAAACTGGAGAGATATTACCGTCACCAACTCCGATTCAGCGCTTGGAATGTGCAAGAGATCATTTACAAGCCTTGTGGGAATATAAAGGCGATCGCGGTGTGCGTCAAGCGCGTAAGCACATGACTTGGTATGCAAAGGGTTTCGTTGGTGCTGCCGAACTCCGAGGACAGCTAAGTTTAGTGGAAAAGGTAGATCAGGGTTTGGCAATGATTGACCAAGCAATTGAAAAATTGGCTAATGGTTATGAACTAGAGGAAGAAGCACAAGATAGTTTGGTGATGCTTTAAAAAGTTGATTTTAACCTAGCTTGGGGTGATATTCCTGGTTGCAAAAAGTGATGCGATCGCTTGGATACCAATATTTCAGTTAGGGTTTAAATCTCTTCATGTAACTCTCGTTATTTGTTTCAATCCCTAATAGGGATTTTATTGAATTGCAATCACAGTTTTGCGCAATTTCAGCAACCGCAGGTAACGTTTCAATCCCTAATAGGGATTTTATTGAATTGCAATTGCTTTAACGCTGGCAGATGGATTGCGATGAGTTGTTTCAATCCCTAATAGGGATTTTATTGAATTGCAATTTCTTAATCTACCCGCAAGAAGAATTATATTGTAGTTTCAATCCCTAATAGGGATTTTATTGAATTGCAATCCTCCCAGGATAAGGAATTGATGCACCACTAACTGTTTCAATACCTAATAGGGATTTTATTGAATTGCAATGAGAAGTAGCGCGGCGCTTGTACTACTTCTTTAGGTTTCAATCCCTAATAGGGATTTTATTGAATTGCAATTCCTATTGGGTAAGAGGTTCCAGTAATGTAGTGCTGTTTCAATCCCTAATAGGGATTTTATTGAATTGCAATATAGACCTGAGCGCGAGAGTAAGTGCCAAGATATGAGTTTCAATCCCTAATAGGGATTTTATTGAATTGCAATGCTGCATTTGTATTGCCTCCGGCAAATCCACCAGGTTTCAATCCCTAATAGGGATTTTATTGAATTGCAATTTCGCGATCGCGTAATACCCCTTGATGGAAAGAAGTTTCAATCCCTAATAGGGATTTTATTGAATTGCAATCCTTTCCACTCACTTGCGTTTGAGTCGGGGTCAAGGTTTCAATCCCTAATAGGGATTTTATTGAATTGCAATGTGATGGGCTTGCAGCTCCAATTTCCCATTGATTGTTTCAATCCCTAATAGGGATTTTATTGAATTGCAATCGCTGGCTTCTGAAAGCGTTACTGTATTTGGTTTTCAAGGTTCAGTTGCGCAAATGAGTGAATCATAACACAGAGAATCGTCATATCACAAGATGCAAATCGCTGAAAACCAGTCACCATAAGGTGCGCGGATGCTTTGAAAGTACCATTGCCCTCAAAGTCTTGTATAGAAGGAGCGTACAGCCTTTTTCGCTCCTTCTCATTTTGTACACCTACCCATCCGCGCATAAGGCAAGAAAATTAGTCTGATTGGCGATCGCTACTACCATTAAAATAAGCGATCGCCTAATCCTTGCATACCTTAATTGACCAAATCAGGGAATACCTCTTGCACCGCAGGATGCACTAAGCGATGATTCTGCACATTCACACCCTTAGCTAATGCTGGGTTAACTTCCAGTGCCAAAATTCCTAAATTCGCTAACTGGACAACATAAGGTAATGTACTATTATTAAGTGCCTGAGTTGCTGTCCAAGGTACTGCTCCTGGCATATTAGGAACGCCATAATGCACCACACCTTCTTCAAGGTATACCGGATTTGTATGGGATGTAGGGTGCAAGGTTTCTATACAACCGCCTTGGTCAACGGCTACATCAACTATCACCGAACCAGGACGCATTTGTTTGACCAATTCGCGGGATACTAATATTGGCGCTCTACGTCCTAACACTAAAACCGCACCGATGAGCAAATCGGCTTCAATGACTGCGGCTTCAATATGAGCAGAGTTGCTGTAAAGCAATTCGACTCTAGAGCCAAAGAGTGTTTCTAAGTAAGATAAACGCTCGACACTCACATCTAAAATCTGCACGATCGCACCCATGCCCACAGCAATTTTAGCTGCTTCTGTACCGACAACGCCGCCACCTAAAATTACTACTTTGCCCGCTTTGACTCCAGGGACACCACCCAAAAGTACACCTCTACCACCTTGCTGACGTTCTAAGAATCTGGCCCCAAATTGTACTGCTAGCCGACCGGCAATTACGCTCATGGGGGTGAGCAAGGGTAATCTGTTAGCACCAGGTTGTTCTACAGTTTCGTAAGCGATCGCAGTTGTGCCACAATCAATTAAATTCTCTGTCAATTTGCGATCGGCTGCTAAGTGTAAATAAGTAAATAATATCTGCTCTTTTTGCAAAAATTTATACTCAGATGTCAGCGGCTCTTTAACTTTAATAACCAATTCCCGATTCCAAGCCTTTTCTGATGTAGGGACAATCTCGGCTCCAGCAGTTTTGTAGTCGTCATCGGAGAATCCAGCACCATTACCTGCTTGTGTCTCGACGAAGATGCTATGACCATTTTCTCGCAGCACCCGCACACTAGAAGGACTTAACCCTACCCGAAATTCTTGATCCTTATTTTCCTTGGGAACACCGATTTCCATATATCGCCTCTGATAATTTTTTTGTTTAACTGTAGCCTTCCAATCTCAAGCTTGCTACTTCCGTCTTACTAGTTCCGTATTAGAGATAGCTGGATTAGAGATACCTAATCTCTGTTCTAACTTTCTTAATTCAATCTGAGTAGCCCAAACTCTTACCCTTGACTATTGCCCCAGTATTTATACAATATATAAAGAATAGTAACAATTTATTAAAAGAGCGATTGTATAGCTCCCTACTAGGAAGCTCTTGCTGAATTTCTCAAGTCATCTTGGCATTCCAGCACTGCAATCAAGCTCGTAAGCTACTAAGTGTAAGGTAAAAGAACGAGTTTATTCCTTAAACTTTTACCGCTTATCCTCACTTTTCAGGACTTCTACCAGAAGTCTCATATCAAGTCCCGTTTGCCAAAAATAAGGTTTCTTAAAAGATGACACAAACACAACCAACAATTACACCTAAACTAGAAGAGCCTAAGTTTGGCTTTAACGAATATGCCGAACGCTTGAATGGTCGAGCTGCAATGATTGGCTTTGGTTTGATGCTGGTGATTGAATATGTCACCAATCAAGGGGTGCTATCATGGCTGGGTCTAAAGTAGTGCCATCAACAAGCACAATCTGGAAGTTGTAAGCTAGTAATTAAAAGAGTTTCAACCAGCTGGAACAACCAGTTGGTTTTGACTTCAATAATTAATAGCGGAGTACTTCGCCCTAGATAGATTAATTATACTTCTTCATAAATAACTGCCCTAGAATGTAAGCAAGAGAGGAATCGAAATACCTATTAGCGATTGAAATATCATAGACTTGCAACTAATATGTGCAAGGCGATTAATGAGTAAATTTCCTCCCCCTACTAAAAAAATCATAACTTAGTATCTGCCTTGAATGAGAAAGGCAAATTATGGGTGAGGTATTCTTGGTAAATATACACAAAAGGTGAACTGGAACCAACCAAGCTGTGATGAATGCTGTATTACCTCGTTTTTTGAAGTCAACCTACCGAAAAGAGCCACTAATCAGTGTATTGATAACGATGGGTGTTATGGATGCCCTGATTGGCGGATTGAATGATAGCTGGTCGTTGTTTGCTTTTGGTTTGGGAACGGCAGGGATAGCGCTAGGCTTTAAGTTGTGGCGTTTTCAGCAGCGTCGTCCTTTACCAGAGGAGCCTGTAGTGCAACATTATTTGCCCTCTCGTTCTTCTAGTGCGCCTTTACCAATCTTAAGCGTTTCTAAGAAAAAACCACCTCTTTAGGATGTGCAGAGTTATGACTTAAAATAACTCTGCAAAATTTATTGGGTTTAACTGTATCTATAAAAGTGAGGAAAAAGAGTGAATAGTGAGGGAAGAGGTGGCGGTAATTTTCTACGGCCGTATATTATCTTGGCATTTATGGCAGCTGTTGCCCTTCCAGTGATTACCTGGGAAGGGTTTTATATTCCTCAAGCTCATGCTGCTATCGAAGTAACGCCAAACTCCCCCCCAGCTAACACTAACTTTGCTAATGCTCAACTAATTTACACACTCAGAGGACATAACGGAACTGTTAAATCCCTCGCTTTCAGTCCAGATAGCAGAATGCTTGTGAGTGGAGGTGCAGAAAACGAGGGTGTCATTCGCTTGTGGAATTTAGCAAAGGGCAAAAAATTAGGGACTATCAACAAAGCACACAAAGCAGCCGTAGAATCTTTAGTGATTTCACCAGATGGTCAAACTCTGGTTAGCTGTAGCGATGACGATACTATTAACCTCTGGAGTCTGAAAAATTTAAAATTTACCCGCTCTTTTGTCGGACATACCAGTAACGTATTATCTTTAGCGGTGTCTCCTGATAGTAAAGTTCTCGTCAGTGGAGCTTTGGATGGCATTCGTCTCTGGGATTTGCTACAGCAGCGTCCTCTAGGGACTATAGTGCGCTTTGATAATTTGATTTATACTCTCGCTATTAGTCCTGATGGACAGACCTTGGCTAGTGGTGATAATAAGGGCGTAATCAAGCTGTGGAATTTGAGTACTGGTAAATTAATCAGTGAATTGGTAGCTCATTCTAGTGCTGTTAGCGATGTCATCTTTACACCAGATGGACAAACATTAGTTAGTGCTAGCCACGATCGCACCGTAAAACAGTGGAATATTAATACTGGAGAATTAGTCCGCACCCTTACAGGACATAATAACTGGGTAAATGCGATCGCCCTTAATCCCGATGGACAAACCCTTGCTAGTGCCGGTAGAGATGGAATTAAATTGTGGGATTTAACTACAGGCGAGTTAATAAATACACTGAGTGGGCATACAGACTGGGTAAGTGCGATCGCTTTTAGTCCCAATGGTAAAATTCTTGCCAGTGGTGGATTCGATCGACAAATCAAGATTTGGGGGATTCCAACAAAACGAAAGTAACAGCGATCAAACAAAATAATCGTGAAAGAGTAGACTGTATCCTCGATTTCTTTTAAGAAGTCGGGGATATCATTTTGACGCTCCTTTCAAACCTGAGTGATATCATGTTCGCATAATTAGTTATGATTTCCACAGTCATTGCACCCCACCCCTTAATCCCCTCCCCGCAAGCGGGGAGGGGAGACGAAGCGTAGCTTTGGCGGGGTGGGGTTCTTCGGGTTTAATAAGTAATCAAGCGAACATGATATGACTCGCCATAGCTGAACTTTTCACGTCATTTAGAAAGTCAGGCTATCGCTAACGCCGAAAGATTTCCCTAATCATTTCCCGTATCTGCTAAACTTTGGTCTTGCCTTTTTAGAGTTTTTGTAGTAAAAAATCAACCAAAGCCTAGATCAAATTTTGCTATAACTAGTCAAAATCAATGATGGTAGCAACCACCAGCGATGTCTACAATGGTCACTGAGCGACTGGTGAGCATCTCGGCTTACTTCGACTACGCTCAATACAAGTCGCTCGATGGAGCCGGAGTTGAACCATGTCAAAGTGCGGACTACGCTTACCTCAAATATTGAAGAACTGTGAATACTTGATGAAAATACAGCCAAACTAATATCTTATCCAGCAAATTACTGTAAGTATAAACATAGGTAATTTAAAATCATCTGTGCAGCTACTTGCCCTCTAAATCGGAACAATTTCTGAACTTAGACAATCTTAGAAATGGTCATGTCAGTAAATGCACTCGGTTAAAAATCGTGAACTCGTGTGAAGCCAAGGTTTGTAGCGTTTAACTGTTATTTTGAAGTAGGATAACTTGCTACTTAAATGATGTTTAATTTTCCCGAACTGCTTTTGATCCCCATTTCGATAGAATGACTAGGCAGAACCCTAAAACTAAAAACCGCTTTTGACTGCGACGCACATGAATCAACTGAACAATGGTTTTACGCTATTTTTAAGTCTGCTAGTCGAGGCGATGCCTTTTTTGCTTCTTGGGGTTTTATTCTCCAGTTTGCTGCTGTTTTTTGTTGATGAGCGCAAACTAGTAGAAAAAATGCCCAAAAATCCGCTGTTGGGTGCTTTAGTTGGCAGTATGATCGGCTTTTTGTTTCCGGTGTGTGAGTGCGGGAATGTACCGGTAGCGCGGCGATTCCTGATTCAAGGAGTACCCACACCAGTCGCAATTGGTTTTTTGCTAGCAGCACCAACAATTAACCCAGTTGTAATTTGGGCCACTTGGACAGCATTTCGAGATCAGCCAGAAATAGTAGTCTTACGAGTCGTATTTTCCTTAACAATTGCCACAATTATCGGGTTTGTTTTCAGTTTTCAAAAGGACTTAAATCCCATAGTCCAACCTGCGATCGCTCGTTATATGAAGTTTAATCCACCCGCACAGCCCCAAACCAAACGCCGTGGTAAGCCTTACCAAGGACAACAGGAAGAAACAGTACCGAATCTGTTGCAATCCGGGACTTATATCTTAGGAGGAAAAGCAGGTATACCTCTACGGATAGATCCTAATTTAGTACTGCCTACCTCAGTCTCTACTGCTGATAAACCGCTAGCAGCTAAACTGCGCCTAGTTGTGGATAATAGCATCCAAGAATTGCGGGAATTGGGCGGAGTGATGATTTTAGGAAGTGCGATCGCTGCTGCTATTCAAGTCCTAGCTCCCCGTGAATTAATTCTCAGTTTGGGTGCTGGGCCCATTACCTCAATTGTGGTCATGCTGATATTAGCTGTAATAGTATCAATTTGTTCTACAGTCGATTCTTTCTTCGCCCTATCTTTTGCCTCAACCTTTAGCAGCGGTTCATTGTTGGCATTTCTGGTGTTTGGCCCAATGGTTGACATCAAAAGCGTTGGTTTGATGTTATCTATTTTTAAACCCAAAACTATCTTTTACTTATTTGCTTTAGCAGCACAATTAACATTTGTGTTTACTCTTTTCCTGAACTTGCACGTCTTTTAAGAAAATATTTGTCATTTGTCAGTTGTCCTTTGTCCCTTGTCATTTGTCCTTTACTAATGACCAATGACTAATGACCAATACTTCGACTACGCTCAGTACAAGTGACAAATGACCAATGACTAATGACTAATGGCTAACAAAAATCCCAAATCTAAAATCCCAAATCTGTTACTCCCTTGGCTGGATGCTCTAGCAATTACGGCTTGGGGCATTTTGATGCTGAGATATTGGCTAACTAATAAGCTGAACCTGTTAATTCATCCAAATTACTTTTGGTTAGTGATTGTGACTGGTATCAGTTTCATCATTATTGGTTTGTTCAAGATGCAGGAACTTTGGCAACGGCGTCGCCGTGATGTTACGCCAAATACCCAGCATATTAGTTTATTTCCCCCTGGTTGGGGCAGTGCTTTATTGTTGACTACAGCAATTCTAGGTTTTATCGTTACACCGCAAGTTTTTGCTAGTGACAAAGCACTCCAAAGGGGTGTGACGACTGATTTATTGGGAAGCACACGTGTCAAACCCCAAGCCTTTCGCGTTACTGTTCGTCCAGAGGAGCGATCGCTTGTAGACTGGGTACGCACTGTCAATGTTTATCCAGAACCAGATACATATACAGGACAAAAAGTCAAAGTGCAGGGATTTGTCATTCACCCGCCCGATATAGGAAAAGAATATTTGTTTTTAGCACGATTTGTCTTAAGTTGCTGTGCAGCAGATGCTTACCCTGTGGGATTGCCCGTCAAACTACAAAATAATCAAGAACCTTACTCTGCTGATACATGGCTGGAAGTAGAAGGACAAATGGTGACAGAAAACTTAGCAGATAAACGCCAACTTACCATTGCCGCTACTTCTCTCAAAAAAATTCCTCAACCCCAAAATCCTTATAGTTATTAGTTATTTGTTGATGACAAATGACAAATGACAAATGACAAATGACAAATAACCAATGACTAAATCTAAAGCATTCCAACCACTGGATCGGATAGCGATCGCACTAATGCTACTGCTAAGTGTGTTGATTGGGTTAATCATATTGCAAGGTGATGTAGTAGCCGCCCGTGTGCGGGACTTTTCCTGGCAAAATCAACAGATAGGGGCGGAAGATAACTCTTTCACCCTCACCTTTAGCCGCCCAATGGAAACAAGAAGTGTAGAGGAGAATTTGAAAATCGAGCCACCTCTAGCAGGTAAATTTAGTTGGGCTGGGCGGCGGATGGTTTATACACTCCTAACACCTGCGCCCTATGGCACGAATTATAAAGTGCAGTTACAGGGAGCCAAAGATAAGTTTGCGGAGCAAGAAGGCAATAATCGAGTGATCCAGCCTTTTACAGGTAGCTTCCGCACACGCGATCGCGTCATTCTCTACATAGGAACCGATAAAGAAGAACAGGGGCGATTAGTTTTATACAACTTAACCCAAGAGCAAAAAAGGGTACTTACTCCCAAAGACTTGATAACAATGGACTTCGAGTCATTTCCAGATGGGGAGAAAATTTTATTTTCGGCTCGCGCTAGTAATAACGAAGACTTACTTTCAGCCCAGTTGTACACAGTGACAACAGGCGTTTCTAGTAAATCTGGACAAGAAGCAGAACCAGGAGGCAAAGTTGACCTAGTTTTAGATAGTAAAGATTATCAAAACCTGAAATTTGACTTATCACCTGATGGGCAAACTATTGTCATCCAGCGCGGAAACAAAAATAATCCTGGCGACTTTGGATTATGGTTTATGCCAGCAATCAGTGACGGTTCAGCAGAAAAACCTGCCCCTAAACGTCTGAAAAGTCAACCGGGAGGAGATTTCATGATTACCCCAGATAGTAAAGCCGTAGCAGTTGCCCAAGGACAGGGAGCAGCAATATTACCACTGCAAGGTGATGCTAGTAAACCCTTAGATTTTCTGCCGCAGTTCGGTTTGGTACAGGCTTTCTCTAAAGATGGCTCTCAAGCAGCGATGGTAAAGTTTAATACAGATTACACACGAGATTTGTTTTTAGTGACAAACCAAGGTGTGCAGAAACAACTATTAAAAACCACAGGCTCAATTCTCAGCTGCCAATTTGATATTGCCTCACCCACCCTCTACTGTTTGCTGACACAGCTAGTATCCAAAGAACAATATATAGAACAGCCTTATGTAGTGGCTATTGATCTGAAAACAGGGCAGCAGAAACCATTGTTAGTATTGCCTCCCGCTCAACGGAATGTGCAAATGAGTTTATCGGCTGACGGTTTGGGCTTATTATTTGACCAAGTAGTACCGCAGACAAACCCCCCAGCATCATTACCACCAAACACTTTGAAAACTGATGATGGAGATGCGATCGCTACTAGTAGCCTGTGGTTAATGCCTTTATTGCCCATTGCTGATGCTGCGACTGTTGAAATTAGACCAGAACAACTCCCCTTGGACGGGTTTCGTCCCCGATGGCTACCTTGAGCGAATAATTCGTAATTGTGAGTAGCAATAACTGTAGAGTAGACACTATTAGATAGAACTCAATACGGTTAGGTTAAGCAAATTTATCTGTTAAGGCAGGCAGGGGAGGCAGGGGAGGCAGGGGAGGCAGGGGAGGCAGGGGGAGAGAAAAAAGCTTAACTGAACTGTGTTGTATTAGAACTTAGGCATTGACAAATTAGACAAACAAGGGAATAAGAAGAAACTCCTTCTAACTGGCCTCTTCTAAATAAGGGACTCTGGGGAATTATGATGGCTGAGTGTTTTTTTGTGAGGTAGTTCTATCCGCCCAAACATTCCCGGCATTAAATTTGTGGGATTTTTCAAGGCTATTTTGGCAGTAAAACTACGGCTGTTGAGGTTTGCAGAAGGAATAATTTGACTTACGCGTCCGCGCACAGAACGGTTGAGAGCATGTAACTGCACTTCCACTTCATCTCCTGGTTTCACCAAGGAAATCATTGACTCTGGCACTGCAACGTTAAAATGGAGGCGATCGCTACTTTCCAATGTCAATAAAGGTTGGCCAAAACCCACTATTGCACTGACTTGGGCATGTTTCTTTGTGACGACACCAGCAAAGGGTGCTTTAACGATGCGGTGGTCTAGGTTAGTAGTCGCTGGCTTTAATCCTGCTTGCACTTGCTGGACTTGGAGACGTGCTTTTTCTGCTCTTGCTTGTGCTTGCTGGACTTGGAAAAGGGCTTGTTTTAAGCCAGCATTGGCTTGTTCAATTTCCCGCTTGGCTTGTTCAATCTCAGCTTGTGTTTGTTGAATGCGAGATTTAAGTAATGTTACCTGGGCATTGGCTGTATCTAGCTGTGACTGGCTGACTGCACCATCTCTTCGCAGCATAGCCATGCTTTGCTGATTTAACTGGGCTTCATCTAGTTGAGCTTGTGCTTCCTGCAACTTGGTTTTGGCTTCCTGTTGACGAGCCTTTGCTTGTTTGAGTTGAGCTTGTGCCTGAGTTTTGTTGGCTAGGGCTTGAGTTTGAAAAGCAGTCGCAACTGTTACACCTATCTGGGCTTGCGAAACCCCAGTCAATAGTTGATGACGTTGTGCTGGAATATCTTGAACATCAATAATGGCAATAATTTGGCCTGCTTTAAATGTTTGGCCTTCTTGCACTGGCAAACTTTTAATCTGTCCCATAATAGGACTGGAGACAGTGGCTGTTTCTTCCGCTTCCAAAGTACCATTCAGGGAGATCCTACCCAGACTTAATGCTTTCTTAGTCAAAGTGGTTTCCACCTTTATCGGCTGGGTAGTGCTGGTGATAGTAGCATTAAATTTTTTAGCATTAGGAAACACAGATAAACCGATAAATCGCAAGCCTGTGATTGCAAAAAAGGCTGTCAGAATAAGAATATCGTGTTTCATCTAATACCTCTTTTATGATACCAACCAAGACGAATTCAGACGATTAATTATTCACTGAGGGATTTGTCTATTTGTGCGATCGCTTTCCGTTTGGCACTACATGGATGTCCAGTACTAAAATAACGTGAGTTCGACAGCTGCGTGACTGCACTAACCGTCCTTGGTAGTATTAGCGACAAAAGAGTGCCAGGGTCGAACTTTATTTTCGCTCTCTTCTCTAGGAGCAATGCTAGAGCGTAAAAGAATTAATTATCATGAATTTGAATAGTTTCACCATTGGCACGAGTAATACTATGGGCATTGAACTCATGGTCGTCATAGTTGCCAACTACGCTAACTTGTTCTCCTACAGACAGGTTAATGGGTTGTCCTAACTGAGGTTCTGCCTCAACGATGATTTGTCCCTTACCATCGTTGAGAATGAACTCGTCATCTAAAAGCTGAGTAACTTGACCGGAGATAGTCGTAACACGAGCATTAGGAAAATTTCCAATTTGGTTTGATGCTTTTTGCGCTTCTACCTTAAAAGGAATGAGCAACGCAAACAAAGCAGTTAGGACAATGGTGGGTGTAGGATTGAAATTCATTTGTGAAGTCCTTCAATTTGATGTGTAATTGACGCTTATTTCCAGATTGCTGGATAAAAGTAACGAGAAAGTAACAGCTCGATCTCGAACTGAGGAATTTTTTGACTACAAATGAAAATCCTGGCTGGCTAACCCAGTATTAATTGCTTATTATGGTGAGGATGTAGGCGTGAATGGTAGCTTAATTTGAAAAGTGGAGCCTTCTCCCAAACGACTGTTGGCTATGATTTGCCCCCCATGTACCTGAACAATCTGTTGTGAGATCGCTAATCCTAACCCGAAGCCACCTGTATGGCGTGAACGTACACTATCTACTCGATAAAATCGCTCAAAGATATGAGGTAAATCCGCCTCTGGAATTCCAATACCACTATCCTGTACTTCTATTACCACCCAACGAGACTCAAAGAAAACTCGTAAGCAAATACCTCCAGACAGCGTGTAGCGGCAGGCATTACTGAGAAGATTTGTTAGTGCTTGCCGCATTAAATCTGGATTTATTCTCAACATTACCAATTGTTCAGGAAATTGGCTGGTGAATTCTAAGTTTTTTGCCTTTGCTGAGTGAGTGTATTCCTCTACTAATGCTTTCAGCCAGCTAACCAAATTGACGAGGTTAAGTGTTTCTAACTTTAACTGTCCTTCATTTCGAGCTAAGAATAATAAATCACTAATCAGCATTCCCATTGATTCAGCAATCTGGTCAATATTTTCTAGAGAACTTTGCTGTTGACTAGGGTCAATTGGTTCAAGCAAAGCAAACTGAGCATTATTCCGAATTGCTTGGAGGGGTGTCCGTAGCTCGTGAGAGGCATCAGCTGTAAAACGCTGTAATTGCTCGTAGGCTTGGCGAATTGGCTGCATGGCCATTCCACCAAGAAACCAACCAGTCAAACCAATTAGACTTAAGGCAATGGGTACACCTACTATTAAAAACAGTCTCAACGACCATAAAGTTTCTTCAACAGGCGCTAAAGAAGCGGCTATCTCCAGATAGCCAATTAATTGTTGATCCTGAAAAACAGGAACTGTTAATTGACGCAGCTGTTTATTGCGATCGCTTAACTCAATTGTTTGAAATCCTAGTTTATTATTTAACTGCTCTGATGGAGTAACACCAAAAAACTCTAGTAGTTGCTTTTTGGGAGTGTACCAACGGGCATAAATAATTTTATTCTCAAAGGGCAAAGCTTCACCACCCAAGATGGGGACATCTTCAAGACTAATACGTTGCTCTTCTTGGTAAAGTCCATCTTCAACGCCAGCCGCCATCAACTGAGTTGTGTTGTAAAGTTCTTGGTCAAATGCCCGCAATTGCTCTTTGGCTTCTAAAAAGTAAAGTATTGTTGCAAAGATAACCAGAATACTTCCCATCGAGAGCGTAAACCAGCGAGCTAGGTTACGCCGACTGCGGCTGAACATCTGAGGAATTAGCGATCGCATGATTCAGGGGCAGCTAATCGATATCCTATACCATAAACAGTTTGTAGCCAATCTTCTGCTTCTACCATTTGTAGCCGTTGCCGCAGTCGATGCACTAACATCGTTATTGCTTTACTATCTGGTTGTATATTCCACTCCCAGAGTGCCTGTTCGATTTGATCGTGAGTGAGTACTTGTCGGGGATGCCGCAGAAAATATTCCAGCATTTGAAACTCTCGACCCGATAACTGTACTGTAACTTCCTGGCGTTGTAACGTTAGAGTGTTGAGATGAAGTTGTAAGTCGGCTAACTCTAACGTGTCACCTTGCCAGAGTGGCGCTCTGCGTCCCAATGCTCGTACTCGTGCCAACAGTTCGAGCAAACTAAAGGGTTTAACTAAATAGTCATCTGCACCAACATCTAAAGCAGATACTTTATCCAAAATTGCATCTTTAGCTGTGAGAATCAGTACTGGAGACGTTTTTCCCGCTTGACGATACTGTTGACACAGACTAAGACCACTAATCTTAGGCAGCATCCAATCTAAAATTAACAAGTCGTAGTCTCTCTGAGTCATCAACCACTGGGCTATTTCACCATCTTCAGCACCATCTACAATATGGCCGACTTTAGAAAGCGCACCATGTAGTGGTTGTAATTGAGTTACATCATCCTCTACAACTAAGATTTTCATTCACCATTTTGCTGTACTTCCTTTTTATTTTCCTATGATGAATTAATAGTCAAACTTTTTCTGTATTATGGCTCGACCTCGCTGGTTACAATTTCTAATTAACTTAGGACTAGAGTTTTGGCTGCCAATACCCTTAATCGGACTGTTTTTTTGGTTGAGTACGGGTTTGCTAACGCATCAAGTATTGAGCTATACCTATGGCACAACCGCCCAAATCCACGCTAACTCAAAAAATCAAATTCAGTTTTCTGTTTCACTGGCTGTCATGTCTATTGAAGCTGTAATTCACCGCAAAGAAAAGTTGACTGAAATTAAAGTTTACACTGCTGATTCGGTTTTAAAGCAGATGGAATTTGAGTTTCCTGTGACTGAATTTACTCAAGTTGATGCAGCGATCGCTCAGACTTTAAAATTACCAGTAACAGCAATAAAGCAGTTAATACGTTATCGGCTTGAGAACTAATACCAAATCGCAGATATGCCCTGACAACACATCTAGTTCAAGCAAGCCATAAACTACGAATTGTTCCCATTTTTATTGCCATCAACAAATTCATTCTTTTCAAAAGAAAAGCATTCTCAAAGAAGAAGAATTACCGCTTTGGTAGCTTCATGGTTTGCTTGAGTCGTATGCATTTATGATCGCTTAGGATTGAAGAATTATCATTGAAGAGTAGATACTTGTATGTAAATGTATATTTAATTACCAAACAATGCGTTACAAAATGTATTTCAGGAAAAAATCATAATTTATGTGTTAATGCAGATGCGGTTATAAAAAATAAAGTATAATTTGAGGCAGTTTTTTCATGTAAAAAACTTCATCAGCCAGCCAATACAGTTTAATTTTTAATGTATCGGGTTTCTCCTCTCTCTCACCTATCTTCAAAGGCGGACAGAGTTCCCCTTGTACCTCTTCTTGACGGGGCAGAGCATCATAGTGTTATAACGGCATCAGTCTAGATACAAAATGGGAACACCAATTGATGATTAATTGCTGGTGCTTGAAGAGAGTTAAACTTAGCTTCTAAAGCAAACCCTGATTAGACACAGTTTATAAGCAATGCTAATGCCAGCACTGCTGAATATTTTTAAGCAGGTGAGTCAAGAGTGATGAATGAAGCTGACACCTCAAACAAGGGGGCTGTGATGGAATCCCTAAATTCTGCTAATTCGCCACAATCAGAACAGGCGAGTTGTCCCTTTTACTCAGTTGTGCCTAATGACAATATGACAGTTAAAAAACTGCCACTCCTCATGCCAGCTGAAGATACACAATTTTTACAAGATACCACCCAGCAGGACTGGGTTGCAGAGCCTGAAAGCGGCAAACAAGCACTTATTGACTCGGAATTTCAGAACTTGCTGGCATTGAACGAAGAATTACGTGCGGCTAATAATAGTTTGTATGCACAAGTGGAGCAGCTAAAAGACAACCTAGCTGAGTCTGAAAAGGTTTTGCAGTGGCAGAAAACGCGTTCTAGTGTTAGTGAGTCGATGCTCAACCAACATACTCAGGAACTAGCTGCGGCTCAAGAACAGATAAAATCTCTATTTCAACAATTAGAAACTGCTGTACAAACTGTTCAACGTCAGGAAATTTTCACTGATACTTATAAAGCACAGCTACAAATTAGCCAACAACGCTTGGCCCAGTTAGAGCGAGAATGTACGTTGCTACACACTAATAACAACGAACAATCTCAGCAGCTATTGCAGTCCGAAAATGTTTGTCGGGAGTTACGTACTAGATTGATGCGACAACAACGCCAGACGCTGCAATTCAAAGCAGCTTTGGAAAAATGTCTAGATACATCGGTTCCTAGCTATGACTCCTTAGAGGATGCTGCAAAACATCCTAAAGACATAACTAGTAGCCAAGGAAGATTTTCTAGAAAAGCTCGGTCTTTGTTTCCTAACGCCCAGCCAATTCAACCTTGGTCATTAGAAGAAGAATCATTAAGTAACGATCTAGATAATTCTTGGGGTGAACCCTCAGCACCAATCCCATTCCAAAGAAATGAAGCCTCTGCAACACCCCCATCATCTCCTTGGAACTGGACAGTTAAGAAAGACACGCCAACACCAACACAACCAGCGCCATCTCCAAAAGCTGATGATTCTCCAGATACAACTGAAGCGGTTTCACCTGCGGATTCATCAAATTTAGATCGGCAATTAGATAGTTTAATCCAAATGTTTTTCACCTCCCAGCCTGCATCTACATCACCACCACCTGCTGCGAAAACGGATGTTAGTGATGTTCCTATTTGGGAGACTTTAGCAACAATCTTAGAAGACGAAGAGGAATTAGAAAATCCACAGGAGGAAGATTTAGAGGCAGAAATTAATCCTCCTGCAACTACCTCTACTCCTTGGACGACGGATTCTGTGCTTTCACCAGCCAATAACTTAATGCTTTCTTCTAATCCATCTCATACCGAAACGCCTGTTGGAGAAACTGAAGACTACTGGTCAGAATCACAATTGTCAGCAAGTGATTTATCCTCAGAGTCATTAGGTGATAACACCAATGATGACAATTCACCTTCACCAGTAGTTTATCCCCAGCGCCCACCCAAGGGGCGTAAGTCATTAGCATCTGTGGAACTACCTAATTTTCGCCCCAAAGGTCAATAGTTAGTTGTCATTAGTCATTTGTCTAATACTAATGACCAATGACTAATGACTAATGACTAATTCCTACTTCTGATTTCGGAATTACGGCTTCTGGGTTTGTCTTTACTACTTGAGAGCGCGATCGCGGTTTGCCTGTGGCGATCGCATAATTAATCGCCAGCAGCCACAGCCACAAGCCTGGATTCCGGGGTTCTAGCCAATGACCTGCCCTATTTAAGAAGCCCCCGAACCACGGACTTAGCAAAGCGCTAACGAGGGCATGACGACCAAAGTTGAAATAACTACCAAGCCATCGCATTAAATCTCTAGGCCCAGCAAGTTCCCAAATCCATAAAAGTAAAGCAGGATTTTTCCTAGCGGCTTTCAATGCTAGGCGGTTAAAGGTTAACCAATCACACCGATCTTTGATGAAGTTATCTGCTACTTCTTGGGGTTCATCTGCTAATAGTCCAAAGAAGGTGTTGAGCATAGAGTTAATGCGCTGGGGTGGTAAAAATTTTCCGGTGGGAACCATCATTCCTTTAGAAAATAGCCAAGTCACAGAAACGTTGCTTTGATAAGCGCGAATCTTATTCAAGTGGCGGAAGCTCAACAAGTCATGTTTGAGAGCAATATCCAATAGGGTTGTTAAGCGCTCTAAGTTGCGAACTAGGGAACCAAAACCGGTGAATACCAGGGGAGATTGGAGTGATGCGGCATCACCGATCGCAATCAATCGATCGAAGGCAACTGTGCGATCGCTACTTCCTACACTAAAATGTCCCGGTATATAGCCAAATGTCGGCTTCTTCCACACCAATTTGTCCATATCGCACCTGCGATACTCTGGCAAAATTGTGAAAAAGTCCTCGTACATCTCCAGCAAGGAACCGGGATTTTCAGCATTGACTTCGTGGTAATGAAATAAATAAATCGTCAGTTCCTCATCTGCTGCGGGAAACAATTCCCAAATCAACTGCCTTCCCCGCGAAATATCCCCATGACTGTAAAGAACGTCGCCATATTGGGAATCCCATACTCCCGGATCAAATCCGCTCTCAATTGCCGCTCCCACTGTCGGACAGACACTATCAAAGGCACGACCACCATTTAATTGCCAAGCGATGGGGGACGCGGTTCCCATTGCATCTATTAGCAGTCGTCCACTTACTTGCTTCTCAATTTGACTAGGCAAGTGCTTGACTTGCAAAACTACCTGTGATATATCAATATCTGCACGGATAAATTCTGTTTCATCCCAAATTTCACCGCCTGCCGCTTGCAGTTTTTGCCCACACATTTGGAGCCATTTGTCGGAATCCAAGCCTAAATTTAGGACTGTGGGTGTGTGGAGGACGGGCGATCGCAGTTTGGCTGGATTATTAGCATCAAAAAACTTATTGAATCCGTCTTTGTATTCCCTGGCAATGATGGTTTCTAACTCAGCGGGGGTGACTAAACCCAAGTTAACCAAGCTTTGAATCTCGTCGCGCGAAATATTCCATTCTCGGTTCATCCGCCCAAAGGGCATTCGTTCCACTAGCAAGACTTTATATCCGAGTTTTGCCATCAATGCTGCATGGATTGCACCGAGTGCGCCACCGATGTAGATAATGTCGTACTGGGCATGGGGCAAAGGAGTGCTGAGTATTGAGTGCTGAGTGCTGAGTTTATCTCCTTGTCCCCTGCTCCTTTGGGAAAACACTACTTGACGCGGCTGCTGCGGATTCCGCACCCCTTCGCGCCATCGTTTTTCCCACCAATAGGCACGAGTTAGGTCATATTCACCGTTGGGCATTTTCTGAAAATACTTGACGGTAAGGGGGTAAGTAGAACCTAGTGCGGCAAATATTGATTGCTGGGATAAATCAATTGCTGGCGGTTCTGGGTAATGATGCGGAAAACGGCTTCTGATTTCCTTGGTCAAGCGTTGCAGAATTTGTCCTTCACTGGGAAAAGGTTGTTCTGCCCAGCGAAACACTTTCAGATAAGTAGTTCGTTGCACCGACCAGACAAATACCGAAAGTTCTGTAGGCAAGTTTTCCGAAAGACTCACTCCAGTAGGTGTAATAGCACTGGGTATTTGAAGGCGAAAACCTTCCGATGTAAGCACTTTTTCTCCATTTCCAGGTTCAAAATCTGTTTGTAACCAACTACGCACAGTTTCTGTTTCTGGAGTTGGAACTTCTAAATAAAGGATTTCTTTCATGTTTTCCTGACATCTCCCATCAATCTACTCACTAAGACAGATTTTCTTAAGGCACAAAGTATGGTAAGCTCCGCCCTATTAGTTTCATAAAGATTCAGTGAAGAAATTTTAAGAGTTTGTCAAATTTATTGTTCATTTTGTATTTCTGTAAACCCACGCCATGAATTATCCCATTCCAGACAGTCCCCAAGAAATTATTGCCCTACGACAACAGCCGATTGATGAAGAACTAGTTGCCAGTGCGATCGCTGGAGTCATTAAAATTGTCCGCGCTCAGGGTCAATCTTTGGAAGAATTGACCGCTCAGTTGCTAGCAGATGATCCACTGCTGGATCAGCAACAACGCCGCTGGTTAAGCCAATTAGTCGCCCAATCCTGGGAAAAGTTCTCCTAAAATCTTGCATAAGATGAAGTTTTGGTCGCAGCATTAGATTTCTAAGTCTGTACCTAAATGTTGGCGATGCCTGCGGCGGGCTGCGCCTACGCATTTTCGGTATAGGAGTAATAATAATGGTCAGTATGGGATTGGCAATTGGGTTGCTGTTTTTGTGTTCATGGCACAGAAGCCATTAAATTAACCATATCAGCGTTTTACGTTGCTTATGGATTTTACAACGTTCTGAAACGGAAAGACCTCTGGCGCAAAGCAGAGGTCTTTTTTGGGAGCAATCTTTATGCTGTTGGAGCAACACCTGGACACATAACTCAGTTGAGCGATCACGACTTAAGTAAGTAAAAATAAATACATTTAAAAGCCTTGACAATAAATAATCGTAGTCAGCGGCTCTAGCCATTTAAAATCTTATGCAGAGCGATAAATCGCTCACTACGAACAAAAGTTTTATTTTAGATTTAATTATGTCTACCTACTTATCCACTGACGATCGCTTTCAACCCATCAATCTTTTTGAGTACGAAAAGCTAGCAAAAGAATATCTATCTCAAACGACACTTGATTACTACAGCAGTGGTGCTTGGGACGAAATCACATTGCAAGATAATCGTGCTGCCTTTGAGCGAGTCAGGCTGCGACCTCGAATATTAGTCGATGTGAGCGATCGCAATCTAAGTACCTCCATTTTAGGAGAACCCCTGCAACTACCTTTGTTAATTGCACCGATGGCTTTTCAATGTCTAGCCCATCCAGACGGAGAAGTTGCCACGGCCCTAGCTGCTGCATCAGCTGGTGTGGGTATGGTGTTAAGTACAATGGCCACAAAGAGCATTGAAGAAGTAGCGACTGTATGTAATCAGTTTCCAGATTCTCTGCGGTGGTTCCAACTTTACATCCATAAAGACCGGGGATTAACTCGTGCTTTGGTAGAAAAAGCCTATAAATCAGGCTATAAAGCACTTTGTCTAACTGTAGATGCACCCGTTCTCGGACAGCGTGAGAGAGATAGACGTAATGAGTTTGCCTTACCCCAAGACTTACATCTGGCTAATCTTGCTAGCATCTCAGGGCTAGATATTTCCCATGAAAAAGGTGAATCTGGGTTATTTACTTACTTTGCCCAACAACTAAACCCAGCAGTTACTTGGGACGATTTGGAATGGTTGCAGTCTTTATCTCCATTACCTTTAGTCATCAAAGGAGTTTTACGCCCAGATGATGCTGTGCGGGCTGTAGAATATGGAGCCAAAGCAATTGTTGTTTCTAATCATGGTGGCAGACAACTCGATGGTGCGATCGCTTCTTTAGATGCCCTAGCTGAAATAGTAGCCGCAGTGGACGGTAAAGTAGAAGTGGTCTTGGATGGAGGCATTCGTAGAGGCACAGACATTCTCAAAGCTCTGGCATTAGGAGCAAAAGCAGTACTAATCGGACGGCCTATTTTGTGGGGACTAGCGGTAGCAGGACAAATCGGCGTATCTCATGTTATCTCACTCCTACAAGATGAGTTAAATGTGGCAATGGCCCTTACCGGCTGTGCCAAAATACAGAATATTGACCCTAGTTTATTAGCCCTGCCACGCTTTAAGTCGGAGAACTGTTAAAAATGTAATTCCAGCAAAACTTTGAGAAATAATTTTCAGACTTGTTACAAAATCTCTTAATTAGAGTATACTAGTTAAGGTTAGATACAAGGGCGGGTGGCGGAATTGGTAGACGCACCACACTCAAAATGTGGCGGCCTTACGGTCATAGGAGTTCGATTCTCCTCCTGCCCACTACCAAACAAGTGCTAAAGAGGTTAAAAACTTATGCGCCTGAAAAGATGGGAATCTCCCCGTAAAGAAGGCAGAAATGATAAAGGTAGAGGCGGTTCTGCTAGGAAGCGTCAACTGAAAAAACAAAGGCAAATGTTACGCCAAAGACTTAAAGAAAGTAACAAAACAGACAATAACAAAAACGATAGACCAGGGAAAGATAAATTTATCTTTCCCTTATTTTTTGGGCTTTTATTTTAGAAAAAATTGAAGAAGAATTCAGGAGTCAGAATTCAGGAGTTATATCATGTCCGCATAATTAGTTATGATTTCCACAGTCATTGCACCCCACACGCCAGATGCTCCACTTGGGGAGACCCCAAGACCGCACTGGCTCCCCTTAATCCCCTCCCCTTCACAAGCTACGGTGTACACACAAGTCCTAAAAACCTAGCTTGATAAGACTTTCCTGTTTTTCCTCGTTCCCAGTCGGAGACTGGGAATGCATTCATTGAGTCAGAGACTCAATATCTGACTGGAGGCAGAGCCTCTAAATCAGGCATTCCCATGCTCTTCATGGGAACGAGATCAACGAGAAAACAATGGAAAATCAAGCTTTTTTCGACTTGTGTGTACACTGTAGCGCTCTTCGGGAGGGGAGACGAAGCGTAGCTTTGGCGGGGTGGGGTTCTTCGGGTTTAATAAGTAATCAAGCGAACATGATATTAAAATCAAGACGCTCGCGGACTCGCTAACGCTGCGCTATCAGTCGGGGATTAAGACCCGCGACTTTCTTGTTGACCGCTAAATCTACAATTTGGAGGGGGTGCAAAAACGCCGTTTATTCATCCGCCAGTTGCACAGAATTCAATTCTGAATTCTGGCTCCTGACTCCTGAATTCTGTTTTGATAAAATTTAGACATTTTTCGATACAGAGACTAAATTAAATCTGTCTGTAATAAATTTGGAAATCATAATAAAAAATTATTAGCCATTAAAATATCTAATTTTAATTCAACCTCTTAAGCGCATACTGACGTATAAAATCGGCAGCCTAACTGGCTAGTATTTTACTTTTCTACCTAATTTAGTAAGTAGTATATACTACTTACTATACAGTTTCTCTCTAGGAATTTATCGCAATTATAATGCTTGGATGAACTAACCAAAAATTAATTATGAAGGAAGTATGAATTTTGTCAAGCAGTGTCTAAAATCCTTAACATAAAACAGTAAGCTAAGACACAGCAGTAAATAATTCTAGTATTACCGATTAAGCCAAAAGTATACTAAAAAGGCAATTGCACCTCCATGTGTTAACTTCCAACAATGACACAAGCCTACAAAAAGTCAGGAGTCATCCAATCCGAATATTAAATAATTGGGATTGGTTCAGGTAATCTATGAATTGTTTTCTTGGATACAGGAGTTATTGATGGTGGCGAGAGTGCTTCTACCTACTAAAAAAGTGCTTGATTTTCCTATTACTGCTTTACGGTTTGACGACCAGATACAAACAATAGTGAAGTGGGCGAGTAGGCGTGAGAGTAAAACTGTATATGTAGCCAATGTACACATGCTCATTGAAGCCCATTGGAATCCAGAGTTTGCCACCATATTGCGAAATGCAGATATAGTTACTCCTGATGGTATGCCTCTGGTATGGATGATGCGAAAAATGGGGGCGCTTTACCAAGACCGTGTGGCAGGGATGGATATTTTTCTCGCATTGTGTCAGCTAACTCAAACACAAAATCTGAGCATTTTCTTTGTAGGTTCCCAAACAGAAATTCTGTCTAGGATGCAAAACAGGTTAGAGAAGGAATTTCCACAGATAAAGATTGCGGCAATGGAACCTCTACCCTTTCGTCCCCTAACTGAAATTGAAGACGAAGCCTTGGTTAAAAAGATTAACTCTAGTGGTGCTAGCGCTGTCTTAGTGTCACTGGGATGTCCCAAACAAGAAAATTGGATAGCTCAACATAAGGGCAAAATACAAGCTGTAATGATTGGACTGGGTGGAGTTTTCCCAGTTTATGCCGGAATTTATAAGCGCGCACCCCGCATAGTTCGAGACTTAGGACTTGAATGGCTGTATCGATGGATTCAAGAACCGCGCCGACTTTGTGGCCGCTATGCAAAGACTATTCCACTCTTTATATGGCTGGCTACTAAACAACTATTATCATCAAGTCGGATTGCAGGGGTCTTCCTTCACGAGGCTGGGGATTAAAGAAAAAGAAATAGGGTAAGACTGACTCTAAGCGTTTCATCATCAAGAGAACCAGATTTTAGATGCTAGGAAAGAATTTATGCCTGAAGCACAAAAATTCAAGGGTTCACCTAAAAGTTATGAAACAAGGAAAGTGCAGGGATTCCCACCAATCAATGTCTTGCTGTAAAAACCGATTATCTGAAATCAACTATTAAAGTACTTGACATTAACCCAGGACTAAGTGTTATATTAACCATAGTGAAATTGTTGGGGCGTCGCCAAGTGGTAAGGCAGCGGGTTTTGGTCTCGCCATCCCTGGGTTCGAATCCTAGCGCCCCAGTTAATCTAAAGACAGGCTCTTATACCTGTCTTTTTGAGTAATTAATTGCATTTCTAAGATGTGTCTCAATGCATATAATTGATTGTGTAAATGTTACTTATCAGGAGATTTGAGAGCTTGATCTAAAGTCTTCCGAGCCAGTTCTGCTTTAGCTCGTGCTTCCTGGTAACGCACATTAGCTTGGGCAAAATTTTTGAGAACTTTAAAACCTTCCTTGAGTCGAGTAATTTCCTCTTCTGTCACCGACTCATCGGTAAACAGAATATCAACAGCTTTCCGAATTTCCAACGCTTCAGCTCGTGACTCCTGAACTTTCAGCTTGAGTGTCGCCAGGTTACTCAGAATCTGGACAGCTTGTGTAATACTATCCTCACCACTAGCAGTATCAATAGTTGACTCTTTTACCTCAATTAATTGTTGAGGGCCAAATCCTTCTTCCAGTTCCGTGGGTAGCTTACCTGCATCCATCAGTTCCATGAGCTGATCCATTGCTTTATCACGGGCTTTAGCTGAATCTTTTCCAGAAACAGTAAGGATAATTTCTGGACTTTGAGCGAGAGTGTATTGAACCATATTTGAGCAGAAAATTTGCTGATTTAACCAAGCTGAGGCAAGTAATTATATCATTTTGCGTGTCAGATCATTTGGTTTTTCTCCCCCTTTCCCTTTCCCCTTTCGCCTTTAACCGAACCGTATTGCCTCTACCCCTGCTAAGTCGCTCAAAATAAAACTTTATACTTAAGAAAAGGAATAATTTTCAATAGGAGGGGAGAGCAATGGCTCCCAGTCCCACCATCATGCAGGCTGTGGAACAACTGGGCTACCGTGTCACCGTTGGTGATGTGGCAACTCAGGCAGGATTGAACGTCGCTGAAGCTAATCAAAGCTTGTTGGCCCTAGCATCTGATGCTGGCGGACATTTACAGGTAGCGGATTCAGGTGATATAGTTTTCCTCTTTCCACAAAATTTTCGAGCAATTTTGCGTAATAAATACTTCCGGCTACGATTGCAGGAATGGTGGAAAAAAGTCTGGAGTGTTCTGTTTTACCTGATTCGCATTTCTTTTGGAATTTTCTTAACTGTTTCCATCGCCCTGATAACTGTTACCATCTTCATAATCATTACCTCTATCAATTCAGACCGTGACGGTGACAATCGAGGCAGTAATTCCGGCGGTGGGGGCTTCTTTTATTTTCCAAATTTATTTTGGTATCTTAGCCCAAATTATGACACCCACTACCAGGAACGGCGACGTGAAAGCCGGGAAGAAAGCAATCTGAATTTCTTTGAAGCTGTGTTTTCGTTTTTATTTGGCGATGGTAATCCAAACGCCAACTTAGAAGAACGTCGCTGGCAAGAAATTGCTACGGTGATTCGGAGTAATCGTGGTGCAGTGGTAGCAGAGCAAATTGCCCCATATTTGGATGACATTGGCCAGGGATACACCAGAGAGTACGAAGATTATATGCTGCCCGTTCTGACGCGATTTAATGGGCAACCAGGGGTAAGTCCAGAAGGGCAAATTGTTTATTATTTCCCAGAGTTGCAGGTGAGTGCAGTTAAAAAGCGCCGTCATGCAATATCAGATCACTTGGAGGAATTTCCCTGGCGTTTTAGTGCCGCAAGTTCCGGGCAAATTATGCTGAGTGCTGGGTTAGGGATACTAAATTTTGTTGGTGCTTTAGTACTGGGAAGTTTATTGAGAGATGGAACTGTTGCCGTCCAGTTAGGTGGACTGGTAGCTTTTGTACAAGGAATTTATTGGCTGCTATTGGCTTACGGAGTAGGTTTTTTAGGTATACCGTTATTGCGTTATTTCTGGATTCAGTGGCGTAATCGCAAAATAGGCGATCGCAATCGCGATCGCCTTTCCAGAGCAAGGCTATTGGCAAGTCCTGATTCACTTTTGCAACAAAAAATCAACTATGCTCAACAATTTGCAACAGAAAAAGTCATTGGCAACGAAGATTTAGTGTATTCTAGCGAAACTGACTTACTCGACCAAGAAGTTGAACGTTCTGCAAAAATTGATGCTGAATGGCAACGGCGCTTAGAACGTGGGAGTGGGGAATAGGAATAATAGTGAAGAGTTAAAAGTGAGGAGTGAATAATTAAGATTTATTTAAAACTCCTAACTCCTAACTCCTAACTCCTAACTCCTAACTCCTAACTTTCTCTCTACTTCGCCTGAATTGGTGTTAGAGCTACACCTTTATAATAGTGTCCCAAAATTTGCAGGTGGTTCACTCCTTGCCGAGCCAAATTGTACGCCCCCCACTGACTCATGCCTAAACCATGACCATAGCCAAGCCCTTGCAGTACAAAACTACCATCAGCCCCCTTGGTGACGCTAAATTTTGTACTTTTTAACTTGAGGGCTGTTCGCACTTTCTCGCCTTCTAGCAACTTCGTGCCCTTGTTGCCGACAATTTTTAAAACTTTAACACTGCGGAAAGGTGAGTATGTCTCTGGTATCATCGCCGTCACACTGCCCACCTCAGGAAATTTAGCGCTAATTTCACTGGGCGAAAAGGTTTTCACCCAATTACACTCGCGGATATTTTGATCGTAGTCTTGAACAGCACGTAGGTAGGGGAGAGTATTTCCCCAAACATCTTCTACGTTTTCAGTGTGTCCTCCAGAACAAGCATGGAAGACTGAAAGAATAATCCGGTTTTTGTAAGTTAGTACCTGCCCTAAAGTAGAATCCACTGCGGCGTAAGTCGCAGGAGATTCACTGATGACACCTTTGTAAATTTGCCAGCGATCGGGGGTATTGCCTAAATCGTAAACAGGATTATTTCGTTGTTTTTCTCGTTCGTAGAGGGCGTAAGTGCGGGCTGCGATCGCTTGGGCTTTTAGTGCTTCTTGGGGCCAGCTAGCATTCATTTCGCCACCAAGAACGCTGTAAAGATATTCTTGATCGTCAACCCAGTTAACAGCCGTTAAGCCTTTTTCTGTGGGGACAACCAGAGTTCTGCCTCGATACCAGCGATCGCCAATATAAACAAATCCTTTACCAGTTGGCTCAATCCAAAATAAACCAGACTGCCACTTATCTAAAGCAACTCCACCAGGAACGGCTTGGGCATAATATGCACTCATCGCTGGCAACTGTCCGAGAGTCCGGCCAGTACTATCCTTAACAATTCCAGTGGTAGAACTGCCCACTTTTACCTGATTAACGCCCCTCTCAATTGCCACGCGCAGGATTACAGACGCTTGGGCTGGGGCAACCAAAGCTATCCACAAAAATATACTTACCCACCAATGACGTACTTTAATCTGGGAAAATAAAGAGCCTAAGTAAAGTTGGAATTTCATACCGATCATCTAATCACACTAGTATCTAATTGACGCTCTTAACTATGGCGTCTACTACTTTAAGATGAGACAGTTCTCCAACGCGGGAGGTTGCCACCTCCTACTAATTATGCATTTTACTTTAGCTATCAGGTAGAAATCAGGTGAAGGAGACAGGAGACAGGGGGAGAATTTCTCTCCTCTACCTGTTTCCAATGCCCAATGCCACTAGTTTTTTCTCTTGTTAGGCATTGCATTAACACCTGCTAAATTAATTGGGTGAAAGCAGATCAATGCACAATAAAAAATTCTCATAATTGAGATTAAGTGTAAGCTAAATTACCTTATCATCTTCTTCGCTACTTCATTTAAGCCACCTTCTTTAACACAGGTTGCACCGAGATTTTCTGTGTAAGCAGCATAGTCATTGTAATGTTGTCTCTTGATTAACATGACGTTATTATCACTCCATTTGCCTTTAATTTGGCTGATTTTAAATGTTTTAGGATTAAGAAAATGGTTCAGGTTTCCGCTTAGTTTTCCCCACCAGTAAGAGGCCCCAACCATTCGCGTATCAGTAAACTTAACATTAGACATTTTAACGACTGAATTAGTCTTAGTGTTGAAAGAACATGCAGTATTAGTCTTATTATCCAGTACGATGATCAAATTGTTATTGCTCTCGAAGAATGACAAGTCGTCATTTGTGCTGCTAGCTACAGCAGTTAGGGGCAATAAAAGTACCAAAATATTAAAAGTTACAAATAGTTTTTTCACTAGCTTTGTTTAAATGTGTTAAACAGTTTACTATCTCAGTCGTCCATAGCACATCAGTATATTTATTTACTTACTTTCTATCCAGAATAGTAGCCTGAATATTGCTAACTGCCAGTCATACAAGGTTCGACTGACCTCGTTATCTTAAATATGAGCAGATGCAATCACTTAGCGATAGCGTAAGCACGCACCGAAAGCGATCGCATTGCTCAAATATATTCCAATTCGGTTGAGAATATAATTAAAAATTTGTTGCAGTAATTGGGGAAAGTAAATTGTCCAAATCTTACTGCTGTGGAAAAGAAACTTTTGTTCTTCGATTTACGATGCCAATACCTTTTGAGAATTGCTCACTTCATTAGCGATAATTCCAATTAAATTCAACTTACTCAAAATTTCTGTTGCTTGAGTCAGTTCAGTTCGAGTCACTTTTCCCATGCGCTCTACCATTACAATACCACTGCAAAAAGATGCCACAATTCTGGCATCAACTGTGCCTAAAATAGATGGAGCATCTATTAGTACTAGGTCATAATTTTGCTCAAACACCTCTATTAGTTCTTTCATCCGTTGAGAACTCAGCAACTTTACTGTGTCTTCTGGTTCTGGACCAGCAGTCAAAATATCAATGGAGGGATGAATCGGCTGGATATAATCTTGAAAATGAGTAGTTGTCTCATCAACTAATAACAGAGATAGCCCCCAATCATTGGATAATTCCAAGATTTTGTGCAGGCTAGGATTATGTAGGTTAGCATCAATTACTAATACCCGTCTATGCATCCGGGCAGCGCTAGCTACAAGCCCTAATACTAAAGTTGTCTTTCCTTCCCCTGGTAGCGCTGAAGTAAACATCAACGACTTGAATGGTAAGGGATATTTTAATATTTGAATATTTTGGTATATCATATCCAAAGTTTCATGGACGGGCAATTTATTACTGACTTCTATTACAGAAGAATCTGAGCTTTTTTTGACATTCCAAGGCAGCCCCATCTGCCGCTTTTTGACACTACGTGACGGTAGTTTTGGTACCGATCCCAATACACGTAGGTTCGTCAGTTTCTTTAAATCTCCGGCATAATAAATAGCGTCATTAAACTTTTCCAAAATCAGGGCTGCTAAAATACCTAAAATCGGTCCAATTACTGTTCCTCCAGCCAGAAGTAATAATCTGTTGTTACCCATATAAGTACCGACAGAAGGTTCTGCTAAAACTTGCCAGTTATATCCTTCCTGAGAAATTTTCAGTCCTAATGACTGTTGCACTTGGAGTAGTTGTTCAAGATTTTTGCGACTAGTTTCTACCTTTGGCAGCAGACGATTATACTCTGCTATTAAACTTGGATATTTGTTTAGCTCAGAGCGTATTTGCTGTTCTGACTCGACTAGATTTTTTTCATTGGCAGTTAGCCCTAAAACACTTGTCTTTACCAAAACAAACTCATCTACTAACGTTGGGTCAACCCCTAGCATTTGTCCTTTGAATAAGGGTTTTTCTTTACTAGTATTAGTAATATTTTTTACCTCTTCTCGTAAGAGCGAAAGTTGACTTTGACGTTGCTGCTTTAATTTTTGTACCGATGGGTAATCATCTGTATAGCGTAGCCGCTCTTTAGCCAATGCCAGTTCAGTTTTTTGAATTTCACTTAGTAATGCTTGATAGCGGCTTGACTGATTTAAACGAGAAGAAAGTAGTGTGTTCTGCTGAGACGAAGAGGCTATTAGTTGCTCTAGATTATCGTAACGAGCGTTTACATCCTGAAGGTTGGCACGAGTGGTTTGTAGCTGTTGTTGAATATCCGCTAGAGATTCTAGCAGAATTTTGCTTTGGACTTCGGGATCGAGTAATTTATGTTTTTTACGAAACTGTTCTAAGTTTTTCTCAGCTTTACTTACCTCTTTTTTGATCTCAGGTAGACGAGTATTTACAAAAGCTAAACCCTGATTCAAACGTTCTTTTTGTTGCTGTTTATTGTAATTTTGATAGACTTTCTGTAGAGCTTGAAGCACTCTTTGTGCTTTTACTGGATCTTTATCATTAAAAGAAACTTTAAATACTTGATTAAAAACTTTATTTGCTCCTATGCCTCCCGCTTCTGGAGTTACTTCTAAAGGCGCTTTTTTGTTATGTTGTTTTTGACCATTGATATCTTGTAAAGTAAGCTCAGGATAATCAGAATGGAGTAAATTTACAGCTTTCTGAAGCAACTTAGAACTCAGCATGAGTTTCATCTGAGTAGTGGAATCAACAACTTGAGAATTTGAATTAGTAACCTGAGTATTTGACTGTGACCCTTCAGATAAATTGGAATTCACCAATATCTGCATATTGCTCTGGTAAGTAGGTTTGGCATTGATAGCCAAGAGGCTAGCAACTGACATAACTACACAGGAAACCCCAAAGATCAGAAAGCGTCGGCGAAGCAAAATAGTAGATAGTTGTCTGATGTCAACTGCGCTTTGTGTTGAAGTAGTAACCTGTTGCTCTTGATTCAGACTAGTCTTAGCCACTATTAAACTCCTCTAATATCGAAACACTATATTTATTTGGAAGATTTATGAGAAATATGAAATGATTTTTTACACCTAATAGCTGCGATCGCATACTTAATTCTTCCAACAATGACAAGCTAATTTGGCACAACATTATGCCAATTGGCGCTTTCATGTTCATCAATTCATGCATATAAATTCTGAATCAGTGTTAGAAGGATAAATTTTTAATAAATATTTTATTTAAGGAATAAAAATCTTGACGAAAAATTAATTATTTTTCCTAAGTATTTGAGTATAAAATTATCCAACTCATAATATTACTAGATATATTATAGTTATTTTAATAACTTGTAATAGAAAAAACACATTGATAAAAATATTTAAACCATACTATTTGTATATTCTTGATACATCTAGTTAACCGTAAATTGTTGGTTAAATAGTTTACTTACTCAGAAAATAAAGCTACTGTTTATTTGCTTGATCTTATGATTGAGACTATTAAAATTTAAAATAGAACTTGGTTAATTTTAGATTTTAGATTAGAAGCGTTCAATAGGAAATCTAAAATCTAAAATCGTTAGACTGAGCGTAGCCGTACCCTTCCAAGGAAGCTACGCGTAGCGTTACGCAGGAAAGTCCAAAATTTAAACGCTTACCTTGGTTAACTCTATTTCCCGTCGTCTGGGTACTTCATGAATCATAAAATCGTAAGCCATATCAGTACGGGGAAAAATAGCACGAGCTTCTTTGAGGAGATCCTTCAACTCTAAAGTATTTCCGGGAGCATAGCGGGGACTGAAATGACTCATAATCAGTCGATGCGCGCCAGCAGCTAAAGCTGTTTGCGCTGCCATTGTGGTTGTGGAATGTAACCGCTGGAAAGCCATATCTGCATCTTGATGGGCAAAGGTTGCTTCGTGAATTAATACATCGACATCATGAGCTAATTCCACTGCACCATCACAATAAATTGTATCTGTACAATAGGCAATCTTTCGACCAATTTCTGTAGGGCCGCACAATTGAGTGCCATCAATCACCCGTCCGTCTGTAAGGGTAACTGTTTCACCCCGCTTGAGTTGACCGTAAACCCGACCAGGAGGAATTTGCAACGCCTTAGCTTTTTCCACATCAAAGCGTCCGGCTCGGTCTTTTTCAGCTACGCGGTAGCCGAAAGCTGTAATCCGATGATGCAAATTACCGCAGCTAACGGTGAAGTCATTGTCTTCATAAATTATCCCTGGACGGATGGCGTGAACTTTGATCGGGTAAGAAAAATGCGTGTAGGAATAACGTGAGGCGGATTGAATGTAATCATTTAATCCAGGTGGCCCATAGATATCAATTCGTTCCACATTGCCAGCCAAGCCGCAAGTAGCAAGAAGTCCCATCAAGCCAAAGATGTGGTCGCCGTGCATGTGGGTGATAAAAATTCGGGAGAGTTGACTGATTTTCAGTTCACTCCGCATAATTTGATGCTGAGTACCTTCGCCACAGTCAAATAACCACAGTTCTGCCCTTTGGGGTAATCTCAGAGCGACACTGGAAACATTGCGCGATCGCGTGGGTACACCGGAACTCGTCCCTAAGAATGTTATCTGCACAGTGTTCTTTAGTCTTCCTATTGCTCAATTTGCAGCTCTATTTTCTATAGTGGCACGGTTATTGAGCAAAATATTTAGGAATTTGAGCATTGGGTATGGGGCAAAACAGTTCAAAGTTTTATTAGCGGGGCATTTAGCCCGTTCTCAGTCCTGAGTAAAAAAGTAAGATTCTCCATTCAGCACTCTTGAGAAGCATAAGGCATTTGTTACTAGTTACGATCGCAATTTAGTATCTGCAAGTGACTAGATAATAAGTTGATAAATACCAAATGACTGCTGTATTATTGGTTGTGTTATGACTTCTTCTTGGGAATCGAAGTACATCTCTTAATACAAACATAAGCTTGCACTCAATACTTGATTTTGGACTGAAACAGATAGATTGTTTTTCTTAGTCAAATGGCTTTAGAAAAACTTCAATTTCTTTGCTTCTCATATCTTCGGAATGGCGCTCCAACTGAGTTAAGTCTCTATTTGCAATTAAGGAGAATGTTCATGAGTTCTTTCCGAAAAGTCTTGCATACACTGTGCTTTATCGTTTTTCTTGCATTCTGGCTTCCTTCAGGAATCGCTCATGCTGTACAAGTTACATCTTTGGTAGGGAGTCCTACGCAATTAACGATTACCACCTTTAACGTCGAAAACCTCGATCCTAAAAAGGAAAACGTCTCTAAGGTTGATGATAGGTCGGCGAGAAACGTCGATGATGATGTGAAAAACGGTAAGTTTGCAGCTTTGGCAAACCAGATTGTTACTAATCTTGAAGCACCAGACATTATTGCTTTGCAAGAAGTACAAGACAATGATGGAGCTGAGTTAAGTTCTGTAGTTGATGCTACTCTGACTGCTGAGACTCTAATCAGTTCTATCCAATCTGTAGGAGGCCCAGCCTATGAATATCGGGAAATTCCTCCTCAGAACGGACTTGATGGAGGCCAACCGGGTGGCAATATTCGGGTAGGCTTTTTGTTCAATCCTCAACGAGTTAAGCTACAAAAGCTTGAACGCTTTGCGGACGATCCAGCTTTTTTAAAAAGTCGCAAACCTTTAGTGGGTGAATTTACTTTCAATGATATTCCCATCACTTTGATCAACAATCACTTTGCTTCTAAAAGTGGAGGAGTCGCTTCCAACTCGAAACGGATAGAGCAGGCAACAATTGTTAACAAATTTGTTGAAAATCGCTTAACTACTGACCCAAATGCAAATATTATCGTCCTTGGCGATCTAAACGATACTCCAGACTCCCAGCCGATCAAAACCCTTGAAGGAAATCAGCTGAACAATTTGGTAAACAAAATTCCTGAAGATGACCGCTTCTCTTATGTCTTTCAAGGGAATAAGGAACAAATTGACCAAATCCTGATTACCCCAAATTTGTTTAACAATGGAAATCCTGAGATCAATGCTGTTCACGTTAACGCAGGGATTTCTGGAGTAGTCAGCGATCATGACCCTGTGATTGCTCGATTTACTCTACCAGCGATTGGTGAGACTACTCCCATTCCATCAGTCCCAGTTAGCAGTCCTGAACCACCAGTTACACCAGGCACAATTCTTTCTGATGTTACAGGAGACGATTTACTGGAAAAACTAGATAGCCTTTACTCGCCTCGTGCTAGCCTCGGATATGGTAGTGCCCGTGATTTGCTCTACACCAAAATAGATAACCAAGGCGGTACAGTAACGGACATCTACGCTGGTTACAGTGTTCCGCTCGACCCAAATTCAGATAAACCCAGAGAGGAAGCAGCACGACACAGAATCAATGCTGAACACGTCTGGCCGCAGAGTATGGGAGCTGAGGGCCCAGCAAAAAGCGATTTGCATAACCTCTTTGCTTCACGGATCGAAATTAACAGCGATCGCGCTAACTTTCCATTTGGAGATATTCCTGATAATCAAACTATGTCTTGGTATCTCGATGATGATGAGCTAAGTTTCCAACCGAGTCCGCAGGATATTGACAAATACAGTGAATTCAGACGGGGATTTTTTGAACCACGAGAGGCGAAGAAAGGAGATATTGCTCGGGTAATTTTCTATTTCCGCACAGTCTATCCAGAACTGGCGAATGCAAGCTTCTTTGAAGCACAAAAGGATACTCTCTGTAAGTGGCAAGCAGACGATCCAATTGATGCTGGTGAGGTAGCACGCAGTCATGCGATCGCTAAAACACCCCAAGGTAATGATAATCCCTTTGTATTAGATTCTACCCTGCCACAACGAACCTACTGCAACTAAAAAATACATAGGTCTTAACTCTATCCTGGTGGGAAGAGTTTTAGACCTGCGTTTTTGAGAAATTAGACTTCTTGGCATTTGTAGGGGAAAGGGTAAGGGGTAAAGGGGAAAGGGATGGAATTTTCTCTTACCCTTTAACATGAGTCCCTTTCCCCAACCGGAAAGCAAAAGTCACTTTTGCAAGAGACTCCATGAGTGGAACTCACAAGGAACAATAAAAATATCTCTTCTCCAATTCCCACCCCAGTTGCTATTTTTGAGGTAGGTCTATTGAGCAGATTGGTTTTTCGACAGTTGTTGAAGTTGCGATTGGTTTTATAGGGAACTCCAAAAAATAAATTATCCCGCTTGAAGTTGCTGACTGTTAATTGTGGGATATGTTTTTATTTGGAAGTCCCATAGCAATTTTTTATGTAATATTCTTTACAAGCCGAGCGCGAATTATTTGGAGTTGGTCTTGAGTTTTAATTGGCTCTCGCGGTGCTGGCAATTCAGTATTTGGCCAGTTAGGTAAATCATTGCAGGGACATAACAACGCCGGCATCCCAACGTTTCGCGCGGCTACTGGCATACTGCATCGGCTGCAAGGTAGCATATTCCATGTTGGCGTCAACAATTCAGCAATAGTTTCATGTGTACCCTCAAGGTAACAATCACCCGATTGCGGTGAAATAATTTTTTGCCAGCATTCTTCAAATTCTTGACTATAGCGATCGCCATTTAGCACCGATTGGGGCAAAAAGCTTGCCTCACCGTTGCCCGTAATCACTCTCTTACCCAACTGAAACCAGTAGGCAAGGTATTTTCTTACTTCTTGTTTGGTTGCCATATTACAATTCTAGATTTTAGATTTTAGATTTTGGATTAATTTGAATCAACAGTTAAGAATCTTGACTCCTGAATGTTCCAGCATCAACTCTATTTGGCAATGGCGAACCAAGGATGCTGAGATTGAGAACATGGCCCCCAGTCACTAAATAAACAGTTTCGCTAAGTGTTGCTAGCTGGCGTACTAAAGAACCGAGGCGATCGCGGAACATCCTTCCAAGGGGATAAGCTGGTATCACACCCCAACCCACTTCTTCTGCTACAAACAGCATATCAGCAGCAACCAGTTCCACCGTCTCTAAAAACTCTGCAAGGGTATTTTCCCAGCTAGATTTATCCTGTTCTAGGAGATTAGCAACCCAAGTCCCTAAAGAATCAACTAAGAGACAAGTATAGGGTTTGGCATCAGCAAGGGTAGCAGACAGTTCCACAGGTACAGATAAAGTTACCCAATCTTGGGGACGACGTTGTTGGTGTTCTAAAATGCGTTGGTGCCACTCTTGGTCATCTGGGTTATCGGTGGCTGTTGCTATATAAACAACTGCTTTTCCTGACTGCATAGCTAAAGTTTCTGCCCATTCACTTTTACCAGATCGTGCTGGCCCTGTTACTAAGATGATTTTACCCAAAGTTTTTTACCCACTCAGTGCTGAGTGCTGAGTGCTGAGTGCTGAGTAAATTTCAGAAGTACTCAGTACTTCCGCACTACGGTAAAAGCCCCGCCCCTTGTGGGCGGTCTTTCAACTCAGCACTCAGCACTCAGAACTCTTCATTGAGTATTTTAACAAGAGAGACAGGAGGCAGCCCCGATGAATAAATTTCACCACATTTTTTTACTTCATGGGTGAGATTTTTGGTTTCAAATAACTTTTAAGGGATAAAATTAGCACCAGCATCATTAAGATGTTACAACTGGCAAAAGCCAAAAATCCCAACTACCCCATTCTTCATTATTCAATACTACTGGGGACAGCAAACTTTAGGATGTTTTTATGAACGCAGGCTTAAAACGCATTGAAGCAACTCTACACGATTTAGGCAATCGCGGCACTGCCTCTACTGCCGAAACAACTGATTCGACAACAAAACGGCCTTTCTCCTTTAGAATCAGCGTCGGAGCTAACGAACCTACAGAAAGTACACAAATTCCATCCTCTCAGGATGAGGAAGTAAAGTCACAAGGACAAACAGTTGACTTAGATGTAAATACTGAAAATTATTCTCCTTCTGACCAAAATTTCTTTCCTCACCATGAATCTGTGCAGACCTTTCAAGCAGAAGAGAATGGTAACAAAACACCCAGCCTACCCAAGTTGAAAACTCCGACCTTTAGTAGCCATCGCCACGGAGCGAATCCAGCATTGGCGATGAATCTATTGCAAGAAATTCAGGAAACTGTTGCTGGTTGGCAAACAGAATTGCAAAATATTTTGAAACAGATTCAGGATATTTACTTAGAAGGGCCAATTGTCAATGGCTGGTTAGAATCCAATCCCCCCGAACCAGAACCAGGAGGAACTGCGACACTGCGCCATGCAGAAGTTGACCGCCTGATGAACTACGTAGAAGAAATTTGTGCCACTGGTGGAAAAGTATCTTATCAATCATCTATTACTGGCTATCGCCTCTGTGGTGTGGACGATACTGGTAAAGTTTGGTCGCGTCCATGTCCACCGGATCAGGTTCCCAATGTTAGTATGGCGATCGCTCGTTACCAAAAGTTACGTCAACTGCTAGGGCGCAAGCAATCTTTGGAAACTCGCCTTAGTCAACTGGCGCAAACTCTTGTAGTTTTACACAGTCATATTCAACAAACGTAAAGTTTTAAAGATTATTTCCGAAGAAACTCGGTTGGTAGGTCGGTAACTTTTGGTTTAGATTAACTCTCAGCAGTTATAACGTTGGATTTAGATTTTAATCTAAAATCGTTCGACTGAGCGACTAGCATTGACTTGTGCCGAGCGTTCGCGTAGCGTCTCGTAGAGAAGCCGAAGTAGCGAAGTCGGAAGGAGCCGAAGTCCCAAATCTCAAATCCAAAATTCAATCTATGCCAGACATCCAAATCTCTGCCATTATCTGTACCCACAATCGAGATACCTATTTAGGGGCTGCAATTGATAGTCTTTTAGAGCAAGATTTTGCTGCGGACTTTGAAATTGTGGTAGTTGATAATGGATCTAGCGATCGCACTCGTGAGGTTGTAGAACAAAGAAGCCACAATCCTCGCCTGAAGTATGTTTTTGAACCCACCATTGGTTTATCTGTCGCCCGCAACACGGGTGCAAAGGTAGCCAGTGGTGATATTCTTGCTTATCTAGATGACGATGCCGTTGCCAGTAAGGGCTGGCTACAAGTTTTATATTCTGCCTATTACAATAATTCTAAGCTAGCGATCGCAGGTGGCAAAGTCACTCTCCTCTGGCCCCCAGGAATTCAACAACCACGGTGGCTATCTCCGGGACTAGCTGCAAATCTGGGTGCATACGATTTAGGTGACGGTAACATCTACATTGAGCAACCTGGCTTAACACCCAGAGGCTTAAATTATTCTATCCGCCGCAGTTTCCTCGAAGAAATTGGCGGTTTTGATCCCCATCTCGGTCGAGTGGGTAAAAATTTATTATCTAACGAAGAACTGCAAATGACCGAATTTGCTCTACAGCGTGGTTGGCAAGTTGCTTATCTTCCCGAAGCACTCGTCGCTCACAATGTAGCCCCAGAACGCCTCCAACGCTCCTGGTTTTTAAACCGGGGCTGGTGGCAGGGTATCAGTGAATGTTATCGAGAACAACTCGCTGGTAAAGCTGGGATCGCTCAATTACAGCGAGGTAGCGAACGGTTTGTGCGAGGCTTGTATAAAGCTTTACAGTATTTCTCCGATCCAGCAGAACGATTTGACAAACTGGTGTATGCTTACGGTCAGATTGGTTACTTAAATGCTGCTATTCAGGGTCTTTTATTTACATCAAATAAGAAATAACCAGTAACATAATTTTTACTCAATATGTCATCTAAAATACCAGTTTCAGTACTAATTCCGGCAAAAAACGAACAAGCTAACTTGCCTGCTTGCCTTACTAGCCTCAGCAGAGCAGATGAAATATTTGTAGTAGATTCTCAAAGTACCGACAACAGCATTGAGATTGCTAAAAGTTACGGTGTAAATGTCGTACAATTCAACTTCAATGGACGCTGGCCTAAAAAGAAAAATTGGTCTTTAGATAATTTGCCTTTTCGTAATGAATGGGTGCTAATTGTAGATTGTGATGAGCGGATCACCCCCGAACTTTGGTCAGAAATTGAGCAAGTAATTAAAAATGATGAATATACAGGTTATTATCTCAACCGTCGCGTATTTTTCTTAGGAAAATGGATTCGTTATGGCGGGAAATATCCTGATTGGAATCTACGTTTATTTCAACATAAAAAAGGTCGCTACGAAAATCTAAATACAGAAGATATTCCTAATACTGGTGATAACGAAGTTCACGAACACGTGATTTTGCAAGGGAAAGTTGGGTATCTCAAAAATGATATGCTCCACGAAGACTTCCGCGACCTTTACCACTGGTTAGAACGGCACAACAGATATTCCAACTGGGAAGCCAGGGTTTATTTTAATATTCTTACAGGTAAAGATGATAGCGGTACTATCGGCGCTAATCTATTTGGTGATGCCGTACAACGCAAAAGATTTTTGAAAAAAGTGTGGGTACACCTACCATTTAAACCGATTTTGCGATTTGTTTTATTTTATATAATTCAACGCGGTTTTTTAGATGGCAGAGCAGGATATATCTATGCTCGTTTACTGAGTCAATATGAATATCAGATTGGCGTTAAGCTTTACGAATTACGCAACTGTGGTGGTCACTTAAATACTGCTACTACGCCGAAGGAGGGAGCAGGGGAGCAGGGAAGCAGAGAAGCAGAAGCAAAGCTATTGACCATTGATTCCTGATAATGACTAATGACCAACCTTTCGTAGATTTACGCAAATATGACCAATCTTGGTTTGACCGGGGGCGTCCAAGTTGGTATGTTTTATTATGGTGGTTTGTACAAGCGATCGCCTTTCCTCTAACTCCTCAACCGTTAAATATTCTACGTTGTGCTTTGTTACGATTATTTGGCGCTCGTATCGGCAAAGGTGTATTAATTCGACCTACAGCCCGATTTACCTACCCCTGGAAAGTTACCATTGGTAACTACAGTTGGATTGGAGATAACGTAGTTTTATATAGCCTCGATCGGATCGAAGTCGGCGAACATTGCGTAGTTTCTCAAAAAAGTTACCTGTGTACTGGTACTCACGATCTCCAAGATCCTGCCTTTGGGTTGAAAACAGCAAGTATCACCATTGAAAATGGTGCATGGGTAGCGGCAGATTGTTTTGTTGGGCCAGGAGTGCAAATCGGCGCTAATGCTGTAATTGGCGCTCGGAGTAGTGTTTTTACTAATATGCCTTCTGGGCAGGTTTGTTGGGGAAGTCCCTGTCGCCCCAAAACGGCTCGGATAAAACTCGATCCCTCCACAACCCCATAGATTTTTTATAAATAAACATAGTAAGGGCGCGCAGCTAGCTGTGCGCCCTTAACTTTTCCATATATATATTTATTTGTTTTTGGGAAAAGAATAAAAGTGCGATCGCTATATAGCTTTTTCTAATAAAAATGAGGTATGTATAGCAATCCTATTTGATTCCTTCTAGGAAAAGCAAGTGGCGTTTGAGGAACAAAACCCAATATTTCCGGGGCTTTGTTGGGTTGCGCTTTTCTTAATCCAACCGTATTGATATATACCCATTCTGTGGAAATAGTTAATTTTTAATTAAATCTTTTTAATTTCAAGTCCAAAATTTGTGCATATCTAAAAAAACTGGCAGAAAATATGATATACCAAATCAGCCAAGAGATAGTCTAGTCTAAATAGCAAAATTTTTGTTGTCATTCCAACAAGTAGATGATAAGGTGCTATCTGTCACACATGTTCATCAACTTGTCAAAGGTTTTATTTTAAAAGCAAATAAATTTGATAATTTTTTAAAATTTAATAAGAGGCAAGCATGAATTTTAATAAAAATGAAAAGCCTGTTATTTTAATAGTCGATGATACTCCTGTTAATCTACAAGTATTATTTGATTTTTTAGAGTATTACAGTTTTCAAGTTTTAGTAGCTGAAGATGGACAAAGTGCCATTAATATGGCACCTTATGCTTCACCTGACCTGATTTTGCTGGATATATTAATGCCAGGAATCGACGGTTTTGAGACTTGTAGACTTTTGAAAACAAATCCAGCCACTCAAGATATTCCCGTAATATTTATAACTGCCATGAGTGACAAGGTAGATAAAGTCAAAGGTTTGAATCTTGGCGCAGTAGATTACATTACCAAACCTTTAGATTATCAAGAGGTTTTAGCTAGGGTAAACACCCATTTACGTTTACGAAATCTCACAAAACAACTCACAGAGCAAAATAAACGTTTAGAGACTGAAATCTTGGAGCGCCTGCGGGTAGAGGAAAAACTACGATGTCATTCACATGCATTAGATGAGTGGAACAATCGCTATCAAGCACTAATTCAAGCAAGTGGTCAGATTCTCTATGACTGGCACTTACATACCAATGAGATTAAATATGGTGGCAATGTAGAGCGAATATTAGGTTACTCTATGCCTGAGATGTTGGGAGGTTTGAACCGCTGGCTAGAATTGGTTCATCCTGACGATCGCAACTTCTTTCACAAAGAGATTAACCGCGTTTTATCCACAAAAGAGCGATTCCATCTTGAATTTCGCGTATGTCGTAAAGATGGCATATATATCACAGTTGAGAACAACGGCTATATCTTTTTAGATTCTACAGGTAAAGTTGCTCGGATGGCGGGCTTTGTAATTGATATTACCGAACAGCAAGCTGCGCTACGCCAGCACAAAGATGCAGAACAGAAAATCCGTGAGCAAGCTGCTTTGCTTAACATCACCACAGACGCGATTATCGTTCAAAATTTAATTAACCAAATTCAATTTTGGAATAAAGGGGCTGAACATCTTTATGGTTGGATGGCAGAAGAAGTAATGGGCAAGAATGCCAATCAGCTTTTTTATCAAAAGCAAAGTTTTTGCCAATTGAAAAACATCCAGGAAACTTTAGCTGAGAGTGGTTCGTGGCAAGGTGAATTACATCAAGTCACAAAACAACGCAAAGAAATCATCGTTGCTAGTCGCTGGACACTGGTAAATGATGATGAGGGGGAAGCCAAATCCGTCCTGATTGTCAACTCCGACATTACAGAGAAAAAGCAACTCGAAGCGCAGTTTCTCCGGGCCCAGCGGATGGAGAGTCTTGGCACTTTAGCAAGTGGAATCGCCCATGACCTCAACAATGCACTGACACCCATGATGATGACAGTACAACTTTTAGAGGCAAAGCTGCCAGATGAAACAAGTCAGAAATGGCTAACAATTATGGAAACAAATATTAAACGTGCAGCAGATTTAGTTAAACAAGTGCTATGGTTTTCACGCGGCTCTGTAGGTAACTTTAAAACCTTACAGGTACAGAATTCAATTTTAGAAATTGAAAATATTGTTAAGCAAACATTTTCCAGAGCTATTGAAGTCCACATTGATGTTCCTGGGCAAAATCTGTGGAATGTCTTTGGTGATGCTACTCAGCTACACCAAGTGCTAATGAACCTCTGCATTAATGCTCGTGATGCTATGCCTCATGGCGGTATCCTAAAGATTTCTGCGAAGAATTTCTGGGTTGATAGCCACTATGCCCGGATGAATATTGATGCTAAGGCAGGTTCTTATGTGATGATTACTGTGAGTGATACAGGTACGGGAATTAAAAGAGAAATAGTAGATAGAATTTTTGAGCCATTTTTCACAACAAAAGAAGTGGGTAAAGGCACAGGGCTTGGTCTTTCAACAGTTCTTGGCATTATCAAAAGCCACAACGGTTTTGTAAATGTAGTTAGTGAAGTGGGCAAAGGTACAGAGTTTCAAGTTTGCTTACCCGTAATGCAGATAATCGAAGCAGATAATAAATTAGCTAGATATCAGGAATTACCAGCAGGGCATGGAGAATTAATTCTCGTTGTTGATGATGAAGATTCAATTCGAGAGGTTACTCAAACCTGGTTAGAACAAAATGCCTATAAAGTTTTAGTAGCTAGTGATGGTATTGATGCGATCGCACTCTATACAAAACATCAACAAGAAATTAGTGTGGTGTTGGTTGATATGATGATGCCATCTATGGATGGGCCAACAACTATCAATGTGTTGAAAAAAATTAATCCAGATATAAAAATTATTGGTGTTAGTGGATTAGCCTCCAATCATGCAATGATGAAAAACCTTGGTAATAGTGTTAAAACCCTTTTGTCTAAGCCCTACACCTCAAGCGACTTGTTAAGAAATTTACAGATGGTGATTAGCACAAAGTAGAGTTTGTCATTTGTCATTTGCCATTAGTGAATAACCAATTCCCAATGCCCAAGCAAAATGGTAACTAGCAGTGGTAATATGTTTTTATGGCTGCTCTAATCCTTGCTATTGATGAACAAACTATTGGATGAAACGCTGTCAATCAAAATTGCTGAGCAGATAAACAGCAGAGCTAGCACTCCGTTTGATAATGCTTATAAAGCAGCATTATCCACTGAGGGAGCAAAGTATATTCAGGGATTTTTAGCTTTTGCTGGGAAGCCGTATAGACCGATTGAACACAGTTGGATTGAGCTAGACGACACCTCTGATGTTCGCATTATCGATCCCACATTACCTCACCTGAACAAAAATCCCCAAGAAATCTGGTATTTTGCAGCACATAGTCTGACTGTTAAAAAGCTGAAAGCCATCATTGAAGAATCAAAAGAAGATTATCCAGAAGACGATCCATTACCAATTTATGGCGATCCACCTTATGAATATTACGGTGATGTAATGTTGGGTGGTCAAGATTATCTGGCAGCATATCAAGCCGCAGAGGCTAAGTGCAGAGAAATCAACGAACTCAACTCTGAGAGTAACTAATAAAAATGAATTATTTAATTCATAATTACGATTTAAGTTACTATCACTTTGCCACAATTTCGACTATTGAGGAGATATTCTATAGCGTCAGAGACTTATAAGTAATTCTTTTTACTTTTCACCTTTTCTGTGCTATATTCTGTAGCCATTCAATCAGGGGTCTTAAGGTTCCTGGCAATGCTGACTCACTGACAGTCACTGTATGCTGCTTGCCGTTATCTTCTACTGTTAACTTATACTGAAAGCGATCGCTCTGAGGATTTGGCGAAGTAATTCGTTCCGGTAGCCTAAATAAATCAGCAACTTCCACTAGCTGGGGAAGTGTGGCAGCTTCATGTGGCGGGAGAGTATCTGTATCAACGGTTGTTTTCTTGGTAATCCCAGCAAAGCCGCCCGTGCGTTCAAATGATACCCGCATTTTTTTGCTCTCCGTTGTGTTATTTAGTTGGAATACATACTAAGACTGGGAGATAATAGTTCTCACCTCCCAGTTTAACAACAACAACAGATTAATCAGCCCTGAGTACTGAATGAGGCAGTGGAAGATGTTAAACATTTATTTATTCCTAACTCCTCACTTATCACTCCTAACTCCTAGATAACTCCTACCTTTTGCCAAGCATTTCGCACAGCTTTTTGCTCATTACTATCATTACCGTAGAGTTCGCCAGCAACTTGAATGGTGACGTTGGCAGCTTTTTTAAAATCTGCTTTGGCACGCAAGCGATCGCGTAAACCTACATACCATATTTTGCCAGCTTTTTCCCAGGCATAGCCACCAATCTCAACAGCCGCTAGGTAAAAGGCATGGTTAGGGATTCCTGAGTTGATATGTACCCCAGCATTATCTTCAACACCTGTATATTTATCTTTTACATGACCCGGTTGGGGATCTTTACCCAGTACAGGATCGTCATAAGCTGTTCCTGGTGCTTTCATTGAGCGGAGGGCAACACCTTTGACAGTCGGGACTAAAAGACCTTCACCAATCAGCCAGTCTGCTTCTTGTGCAGTCTGATTTTTGGTCTTTTGTTTCACCAAGGAACCAAAGACATCAGAAAACGATTCATTTAGTGCCCCTGGTTCGCCATAATACTGCAAACCTGCTTCATATTGAGTTATCCCATGAGCTAACTCATGCCCAATCACATCAATTGATTTCGTGAAGCGCTGAAACATTTCTCCGTCGCCATCACCATAAACCATTTGGTCGCCGTTCCAAAAGGCGTTGTCATATTTAACGCCATAATGCACGGTGGAGTCTAAACGTAGTCCTTTGTCGTCAATGGAATTGCGATCAAATATTTCATGAAATAAGTCATAAGTAGCACCAGCAGCATCGTAGGCTTCATTTATTGCGGGATCACTGCTTGGTGGGTCTCCTTCAGCACGCACCAATGTGCCAGGTAGTTGCTGCCCATTTTTGGCATCGTAGATGGTGCGGCGCTTCTCACCTGGTGAAGGTGCAAAGGAGATAGTACCTATAACATCTCTGCGTCCGCGAAGCTGTGCTGAAACATTTAATGTATGAAAAGCCCAACTCCGCTGCTCAGGATTGCCGTTCACCACGACATTTTCCAGCATGTGGGGCGGGATAATACAACAAATAGGGCATCTAGAGACAAGTGGATGCTCATACTTAAACCCGGCTGATTTCTTTTTATTTCGAGCCATCCAAGATATTCTCCTTTTGAAACTAAGTGATGGCAAACAGTGGCTTTAACTCCACTGGAGAAAGGAGCAGAAAAACGAATCCAAATCGCCTGTCCCTGGTTTTTTCTGAAATAAATTTTCTACTCTGTATTTTCGGATAGGTCTGTACAGGATTGATGGTACCCTCATAGGTACTTCTGATATGGAAATATTGTATAAAAACACGAAGCCAGCTTAATTACGGCAAGTTTCAGGCAAAACCCTTGTGTGAGTTAACAAGACCTCCTTTACAGACCTAATGAGTTTATATATTAGTTCTTATCAACAGAAATGATATTATTTATTGCTGTTTTGTTACTATCAAGCTGTTAATGCGATAAATACCCATTGGAGATAGGGGAATCTCAAATATAGGCATCCAAAACCGCAAATTTTCACACACAGCCACCAAACACCGCCAGGCCATAATATTTCCAAGGTACTGCAACTGTCTTAAATCCAGCTTTGCTCAACATTTGTAAATGACTATCTAAGCTAGCTAGCTGGTCTTGACTAGAGTAACCTTCAGTAGTGCTGGTGGCACGTTTAGCACGAATCTCTGTCAAATTAATTCCTTGTTCAACTGCCCATTCGTCTCGTGCCGCCTTGTAAACTTCTGCTAAGGCTGGTGATTCTGGTAAAGTAGGATCTGCATTCCAAAAACAGCCGTCTTGAGAGAGGTTAGCAGCAATTCGCTCAAATAACTTCAACTTCATCTCATCATGGAGATGGTGAATTGCCAAAGATGAGACACAAGCATCAAATTCGCTACCAATATCCAACTTCTCTGGATTATTTGCCCAATTGCCAAAATCTGCTTGTATACCAGTCCAGCGTTGTTGATATCCAGCTGCTGTGATTTTCTCTTGGGCAAATTGCAGCATTCGAGGTGAGTAATCTAAGGCAATTATTTGGGCATCTGGAAAGCGATTGAGTATCTTGAGACTAAGTTCGCCTGTACCACAACCTAATTCTAAAATGCGCCGACTTGTGGAAGGTAGAAAACGGACAATTACCTCCAACATCTCATCGTATCGCGGTAACAGTTGGCGAATACCAGTATCAAAATCCGCAGTGTTGGCGAATACCTCTCCGGGAAATACCTGTTGCATGGTGATCGGAACAAATAAACATACTAATCAATATTAATCATCCATCATTACCGAGTTATATGGTACATGGGTGGGAGGAACTTTTAGTATTAAAATATATCGACTAAAATATACTTTGTCAAAAACAACCTACAACATTGCTGAGAGGTTGCTAAAGTCGTCAAAGTGAGGGTAATTATTTGAACGAATCGATTACAACTCAATCTGTTGAATAATCTGCATTGTTTCCACACTGATGGTACAGACTCTTTGTAGTAAATCAATCATTTGTTCTTTGTAATCTGCAAAGCGATATGTTTTGAAATGCAACCCGAATCGATGTTTCTTTACGTGAACCGCCATACTGGATAATTTTTTCTACTTCTGTGTGATATTGGCTAACCACAAGTTTTGACATACTTTATCAAACTTTTATAATTTTATAATGTGCCCAATTTAGCCGCTAGATCGCTTATAGAGCCTCAGAATATCTAACCAATAAAAGTGAAAATCGTTTTGGGATGTCCATAAAAACTAAGAGAAGCGATTAATCACGTCTCTGCAAAAGATTTTATATAAATACACTCACAATTTTAATGATGTTGAGATGTCATTCTATGTCTGTAACCACAATCTACTTGGTTAAACATCGCTATTGAATTTATAGTGATATAAGCTAAAGTAATTAGTTCCGTAAGAAGCTGTCTTTTCACTAAACTCTATCTTCTGTCAGGTGCGAACTTGACATTAAACGTACTAATCTACCTCTACTGGAACAGGCTTCGCTGTGTTTGGTTAGGCAAAAGATGGATTTTAGTCAGACTCTAATTGCAAAAAGTGATGCCATTCTCGCTCAATGGGTAGAAGCGGTTTATCAGGATCAACAAATTGAAGCTACTAATGAACTTACTTTCAAAGCTGTACGGGATAGCTTACCCCGTGTTTTGAAAGCATTAGCAACAGTACTTTCTGAATCTGAAACGAGCGATTTGCAGACAGTAGTAGATGCAAGTTTAGAACACGGCACACTTCGGGCCGAACAGGGATTTGAACCAGCGGAAATTGCGCGAGAGTATCGTTTACTCCGGTTTGTGATTTTTTCCTTTTTAGAAGAAGATTTATTACAAGGATCTGCACAAGAGGTGCTAAGGGCTGTTCGCCTGATTGATACAGTAATCGATGAAGCGATCGCACGTTGCTTTAACAGCTATACTCAAGGACGATTACAAGAGCTTAAACAACTCCAAAGTCAGTTGCGCTTGACTAACCAAGAGCTAACTCGCTTGGTTCGCGCTAATAAAGATAGTATCTCTCATTTGGCTCATGAACTGAAAACGCCCCTGACCTCAATCATCGGTTACGCAGACTTATTTCTGCGCCAGCAGCGTCAACAACCAGAACTCAAAGACACCTATGCAAATCTTGAAAGTATTGAGCGAGTTCTTAAGAGTGGTAGACTTCTTGTCCGGTTAATTAATGATACTTTGGAAATTTCGCGCTATGATGCCGGACAGATGAAATTGCAGCCTACTTTAACCGATGTGCGTAGTTTAATCAACTTTGTTTTAGAGATGATTGAACCATTAGCGCGTGCTAAAGAATTATCCTTGGTTGTTGAATGCGAACGCGCCCCAAGTCAAGTTAACACAGATCCGCTTCGGCTTCAGCAAATTCTGACAAATCTGCTGAGTAACGCAATTCGCTACACAGAATCTGGTTCAATTCATTTGGAGTGCTGGACGGTATCTCAACAGCAGTGGGCTATTTCTGTTACTGATAGTGGTATTGGTATTTCTCCAGATGCTCAAGCACAAATCTTCAATCCCTATTTTCGGGAAGTAACTGTTCCCCAAGTGCAAAGTTCTGATGGTACAGGATTAGGTTTAGCAATAGTCTCTCGATTGGTTCAGTTAATGGATGGTGAAATTAAAGTAGATTCACAGCTAGGAAAAGGGTCTACATTTACAGTAATTTTGCCATTAGAAGCGATTGCTACGACGGGTTACGCCTACACTTCGTTATAGGCTACTAGCCAGAAGTTTGTAAGTGTTGTGGAGAAAAGTTAGAGGAGTCGCAAGACTTTTAGATGTGATGTAGTGGCTCATTTCACGTTGCCCAAAAGACGACACTGAAAGCATTGGACACGAGCAAATCATTTGAGCAATTTTGCATTTCTCATCATCGAAGGCGATCAGCTGCATTTCGCAATCGTTCAGCACAATTCTTGGTAATTGGGCTACCATGTGCCACACAAATTACGCATAGGTTAGGAATGTTGTCTGCTAACGATCTTAACCACTGTTGGTAGGCATGGCGATCAGATAGGAAAAACCATCGCCCAAATCGAGTGATCCCAAAGAAATCACTGCCTCCAAGCCATCCAAACATGGAACTTCGTTCAGGAATATTCTGTTGCAGATAAGATTGAGTTAGGTTGAAAAGAATGTCAGTAAAAACAAGCGCTTTTCCGGTGAGCAACGATAGTTCATAGACCAGTTCTTGCTCGTAGATACCAGCGGGTCTGTGACACTCGATTCCATAAGCTGGTAGAACTTCTTCAGCCGTGCCATCAACTGATACAACCTCTTCAACATAAGGTCTTGCCGCTGCCGGGCAAACGATCGTGAGTTGTGGATAACGTTGCTTATACACTGCTGCATCAAGTCGGTGAATGCGATTGGGCACAATCAAAATATGGGGATTTCCTAACGCTTCAAGCTTCTGCATTTCTGTCTCGTTCAGGGCGATCGCACTGTGAATTAGCAGCGTGGAATCGGGTAGGCGATATAGCACCATCTCTCGTGGCGGCGCAACTCCGGGCAGAATACCTGTGATATGCCAAAGTTGAGGAGCAAGTTCTTCAATCGAGCCATGAGGCAGAACATTACCCTCCCAGGTGTCAATGGCTCCATCCGCTTGAGATGGCTTTGTCGCAGCCAGGGCAGAAAGAAACAGATTTCGTCCTAGCGAATGGCTACTACCAGCTTTTGCATTCATAACGTAACCCCATTCCTGCATTGCGCTTTTCTTGCTATGCAGGTCAGTCATTTAATCCTTTCTACTAGCATAGAATCAGCGATCGCACTAACTGCATATTAAAGCGTTCGACCTATGGTTGATTACCGCTTTGCTACAACTCAAAATTTAAAACTTGAGAGTAAAATTGCAACTTAAACTGGTGCGTTACACTGCGTTAACGCACCTACCAATTACCTACTCGTCAATTTGACCAACGCGGCGGATATTCAAAATGTCAGTCATTTTCTTAATTTGGACAAAGACTTGCTCTAGTTGAGAGCGATCGCGTATATCTATTCCTAAGTCGATCAATGCAGGTTGACCAACAGAGGTTTTCACCTGAGCATGGCGGACATTGATTCCTTGGTCACTCAACCGTGACAAAATATCTTTTAGTACTCCTACGCGGTCAAGAGCTTCAATTTGAACATCCACAGGGTAAGTGTGCGGACGACCACTATTTTCGGCGGCTGGGTTCCACCTAACTGGTACTAAGCGCTCATACTCCACAGTTTCCAGATTATGGCAGCCTTGGCGATGAATTGAAATCCCCCTACCTCGCGTTACCACACCAATAATTGGTTCGCCAGGAATCGGGGTACAACAGCCAGCTAAATAATATACCAAACCTTCCACCCCAAAAATTGGCGAATCAGTGGAACGTGAGGTAGTTGGAGGTGCATCTCGTAAAGCTTTTGATGTCGCTGGTTCTTTGGGGATAAATAGCGACACAGTGGCAACTGGTTGTTGTCCCTTCGCTACTTCTCGCCAGCGATTTAGCACTAGGTTCAACGTAATTTCTCCATAACCCAAACCAGCGAGTAAATCTTCCACACTGTGGTAGTTACACTTTTCGGCGACAATATGCATCGCATCCGACTTTAGCAAACTATCAAAACCAGTTTTACCAAGTTCCTTTTCTAACAATTCTCGTCCACGGGCGACATTTTCTTCCCGGCGCGATCGCTTGTACCATTGTTTTATGCGATATTTCGCCGCCGAACTTCTCACAAAGTTCAACCAATCCAGACTCGGATGGCAGTTCTTTTGGGTGAGAACTTCTACAATATCGCCATTATGTAGCCGTGTTGAAAGAGATACCATTCGCCCATTCACCCGCGCCCCTGAACAATGGTTTCCCACTTCCGTATGAATCCGATAAGCAAAATCCACCGTGGTAGAACCGGGGCTTAAAGGAACAACATCCCCCTTAGGGGTGAAGACATAGACATCATCTTCAAATAGATTATCTTTGACGCTATCAAGATATTCTTGTGCATCCTTGAGATCAGTTTGCCATTCCAGCAGTTGCCGCAGCCAAGTAAACTTGTCATCTGTCGCTGTCAAATGGCTAATACTAGAACCTCCTGTTTCTTTGTACTTCCAATGGGCGGCAATCCCATACTCGGCGATATGATGCATTTCGATTGTCCGAATTTGCACTTCTAAAGGACGGCCAGTTAATCCAATCACCCCAGTATGCAACGACTGGTAACGGTTAGGCTTTGGTAGTCCAATATAGTCCTTAAATCTGCCAGGAATTGGGCGAAAAGCATCATGAACCACCGCCAACGCCCGATAACATTCTTCATTGGTTTGAACAATTATTCGCAGCGCCGCCAAATCGTAAATTTCATGAAATTCCTTTTGCTGGCGGTGCATTTTTTGGTAAATGCTATAAAGGTGCTTGGGGCGACCGCTAATATCCTGAAAGCGGATTCCGGCTTGCTGCAAACGTTCTCGCAAAATATCTGTAGCTTTGGCCAACTTCTCTTCTCGCGCCGTCCGTTTTTCGGAAACATGCTCTTGCATTTGGCGAAAAGCTTCTGGTTCCAAATACTTAAAAGCCAAATCTTCCAGTTCCCATTTAATTCGCCAAATTCCCAAGCGATTGGCTAAAGGTGCGAATATATCTCGCGTTTCCTGGGCACTGCGGCGGCGGCTGGCTTCTGACATGTATTGTAAAGTTCGCATATTATGCAAACGATCTGCCAATTTCACCACAATTACCCGAATATCTTGCGCCATTGCCAAAAACATCCGCCGGAAGTTTTCGGCTTGGCTTTCGGTTTTGCTGGTGAAATTGATCTTAGAAAGCTTGGTGACGCCTTCAACCAATTGCCGCACTTCTGGGCCAAAGCGTTCTTCTATTTCTTGACTTGTAACTTCTGTATCTTCAACGACATCATGGAGAAATCCAGCTGCTATCATAGCAGCACTGCCTCCCAAATCACGCAGCAATTCAGCCACAGCAATGGGATGGGCGATGTATGGTTCTCCCGATTTGCGGTATTGGCCTTCATGCAGTTTGTAAGCAAATTCAAATGCCCGACCAATTAAGACGGCATCATTATGCCTTCGGTCATCTTCCGCTGCACCGCTAATTGTTGATGACTCCTTCAAACATTTTTTTAACCATTCGGGAATGGCAAGGTCAACTGATGAATTTATCGCTATACTGCTCATACAATTTGGGTTTAGAGAGGATCGGTAGATAAGTGAATGATAAATAAAACTAGCAGCATCGCCCTGAAAAGATGCCGTTGCCCAAAGACGGGTGAAAAAAGCAGTGTAAGGATTTCTCCAATTGCAATAGCATAGCCTTAGCTACGCAGGAGCGTTTGGTAGTCATCCAGTTTGAGTTTCAAGGATCGTTAAAGAAAGAAAATCCATTGATGGCAAACAAAGCCCCAAATCGAGATTTGAGGCTTTTAGTGCTGATAAGTGTTTAAGAAAGTTTATTGTAGAAGAAAAATTACTTGACATTAATACTATCTTAACTAGCACTGGATGTCTTTAAACCGTGAGAAATATCTGGCATTCGTAACTTTATTAGAGCAATTACGCTCCGATGCCACAATTACCCAAATCGTTGCGCCAGAACTGCGGCAGCGTGTAGCCACGTTGCAGCAATTTTTCGGGCAACAGATTGTGCCTTTGGCTGATGAAAACTGGCGAGTGCAGTCTTATCAAACGGAGATGAGCAAGCAATTGCGCCTGTTGGAAATAGATGTGATGTTTTTCCAAGGAGCGCGGCAAGCATCTACTGTACAAACGAGACTTCAAACGATTAGCGATCGCTTGACAACCCTCATTGAATACTGTGATGCCATTCTGAAACCAGAAGCGGAAGGAGAAAAATAACAATTGTTCACCTTTTTCTCTAATTTTTCCATCATCTCATTTATGACCTATGATGGAAAGTTATTTTGCTAACAAGTTGTCATTTGTCATTTGTCATTGGTTATTCCGTTTCCCTCATCTCCCCATACCCTATGTTCCACTCTCAATGCCTTTGAGCAGAAGGTTCATGGTGCGGCGCATGTATGCTTCTACTGGCTCGGTTGTGGGTTTGAAGATCAGTGCATAATATAGTGAACCGCTTACAAGGTCGATAATTAAGTCTACGTCTGCATCCTTGTGAATTTCGCCTCTGGACTTGGCACGCTCAAGTATTTTAGAAAAGGCTTCACGTCTGAGTTTGGTATATTTTGTCCAATACACCTCGGCAAATTGAGGATTGCTAGACGCTGTACTAACAATCAGCGCAAGTGTCTGACGACCAAGGGGACTATCTATTTTTTTGGCGGCATTCTTAATCAGGATATCCATATCTCCCCAAAAGCTGTCGGTATCGGGGATCGCTAAATCATCTCTGAGACTTTCTATCGCGTCTGCAACTAGTTCTTCTTTGGAAGTATAACGCCGATAGATGGTTGTTTTACCAACTCCAGCACGAGAAGCGATCGCTTCTATACTCATGCTTTCATATCCTACCTCTGCAAGCAGATCCAAAGTTGCTTGCAGAATCGCTTGGTCGGCGTGGATGCTGCGTGGGCGTCCAGAGGTGCTGTTGATTTGCTTACTCATAAAATATCATCCCCAAGCAATATCTTTTTGGACATTGGCTTCTACTTTTGGGCATAGAACATAGCTTCTGAGAAAGAAAATAAGCCTCATAACCCAATTCTCATGCACTAAAACAGCAGCAATGACTATCCATCTTTAGCATAGGTATTTCTGCCGCTTTTCAGGAAAAACTCTCTTGACCGTTTTAATATGATACGCTACCGTAGCGTATATATACAATACTTAATTTTAGCTTTGGCATTCCTTGACATCTCCCAAATATTATTTGTGCTAAATAATGGCTATCAACATTAAAGGTTCTAGTTTTGACCAATTTGGTTATGTCCACGGGCCATTGAAGTGGGCGATCGCTTTTACGGCTTCCCTCGGTGCAATACTAGAAGTAATTGATACTAGTATTGTTAACGTTGCCCTGACAGATATACAGGCTAGTTTGGGTGCAACTGTTAGTGAAGTTGGCTGGGTGGTAACTGGATATGCGATCGCAAATGTCGTCTTAATTCCCTTATCTGCATGGCTGGGAGATTACTTTGGACGCAAAACCTACTTTATCTTCTCGTTGATTGGCTTTACCCTGGCCTCGGTTTTATGCGGTTTGGCATTTAATCTGCCGATGCTAGTTTTTTCTCGAATTCTTCAAGGTTTGTGTGGTGGAGGGTTGCTAGCTAAAGCCCAAGCGATTTTATTCGAGACATTTCCACCTGCTGAACAAGGTTTAGCACAGGCAGTTTTTGGAGTAGGTGTAATTGCTGGCCCAGCCATCGGCCCGACTTTAGGGGGATTTTTGGTAGATGGTTTGGGCTGGCGGTGGATTTTCTTTGTTAATATTCCCTTCGGGATCGTTGCAGTGGCGATGTCAGTGGTATTTTTGCCCAAAGACAAAGACAAAAGTGAGACACAAAGCCAAGCCGTCGATTGGTTCGGGATTGGGTTTTTAGTTATCGCTATTGGGTGTATGCAAACTTTGTTAGAGGAAGGAGAGAAAGAGGACTGGTTTTCCTCCAGTTTCATCACCACATTAGCGATCGCCAGTATTATCGGCTTGGGGTTGTTTATTTGGCAAGAAGTGAAAACAGATCACCCTGCTGTAGATTTGAGAGTTTTGCGCCACCGTTCTTTAGCTGCGGGAAGCGTTCTCTCAGCAGTGGTGGGTATGGGGCTTTATGGCACGCTCTTTGCTGTGCCGATATTTGCTCAGAGTGTGCTGCACTTTACGGCAACGCAGACAGGACTATTGTTAGCGCCTGGTGCTTTAGCGTCTGCGATCGTTATGGTTTTATTAGGCAAACTGTCTAGTAAGATTGATGCCCGATTTTTAATTGCAATGGGTGCTGTCGGCTCGTCTGGAGTCATGTTTCAACTAGCAGCAATTACCCCACAAACTGGCATAGATGATTTATTTTGGCCATTGGTATGGCGTGGGGCTTTTACTGTGTTGATGTTTCTCCCTTTGAGTTTGGCAGTTTTAGGCCCGCTACCCAAACAGGATATTTCTGCCGGCTCTGGTTTCTACAACCTCACCCGACAATTGGGTGGTAGCATTGGCATTGCTCTACTCACCACTTTGCTTGATCGGCGAGAAGCTTTTCATCGAGCCATCTTATTAGCAAAACTTAGTCCTTATGACTCAGAAACCAGTCAGCGCCTTGATGCGCTCAACGGGGCACTCCAAAGCCAAGGCATGGATGCGACAACAGCGCAACAACAAGCACTAGCTTTATTGAGTCAAATAGTAGATATTCAAGCTGCGGTTTTATCTTACGCAGATTGCTTTCGAGTAGTAGGGATAGGGTTTCTTTGCTCATTACCTCTGTTGCTATTTCTAGGTAAAGGCGGTGCAGGAGTGAAAGCGCCAGTCGGGCACTAGGGTAAAGGAAATAGCGATCGCATCCCTATTCTAAATTCTCTGACTGCAAAACTGCGTAATAACACGGCTTCAGAATTATTCTTTGCCGAAAGTCACAGCCGAAAATTAATATACACGGATTGATTTAGATGAAAAAAGTAAAAGTCCCACTCAGCTTTGAGCGGGACTATATGAAGTCTTATTGCTAAAATGAGAAATCTTGATCTTAGAAAAAGTTCATTATTGTAATAACCCCAACGCTGGTTAACATCATTAAAGCGCCCATAATTATAGACTGGCCTAATGGATTGCTGAATTTTGCGTTGTTCATTTAAGTAAAATCCTTTTTATTAATAGTTCCTTAACCATATCAAAATCAGTATAAATATCTATAAAAATCCTGTAAAACTTAAATTATCGTAAATTTTCTTAATAAACCTCTCACTTTGATTTATGTATTAATTGTTGCTAAGTATAAAATATGGTTATTTTTCTTGTGCTTGCTCTTCATTCTCCATTCTCAAAATGTAGTAATTTCCACACAAAATAATTACCTTATCTCCGAGCGGAATACGCGTCTTAATGCAGTAAGATCGATCTTAATCAAGGTAGAAATATTTGAATAGAAGATTATCATGACAGTCTCCACGGCATCTAGAAACCAAGCGATCGCTTTTGACTTAGACAAATTAAATGAACAATTTGAAACTGCCACTCCCAAAGAAATACTGGCATGGTCTATAGAGAATATCCCAACGGGACTGGTGCAAACAAGCGCCTTTAACGTGGATGACATGATAATTACCCATATTCTTTACAGCGAACTGAAGCATCCCGTTCCTGTGATCTTTCTCGACACTTTGCACCACTTCCCTGAAAGCCTAGAATTAGTTGCCAAAGCCAAACAAATCTATAATCTGGATTTGCAAACTTTCACAACTCCAGACGTAGACACCCGCGAAGCCTTTGAAGCCAAATACGGCGACAAACTTTGGGACACGGATATTGCCAAATTCCACCACATTACAAAAATTGAACCACTACTACGGGGTTTAGACGAACTCAACAGCGTCGCTTGGATTACCGGACGCCGCCGTGACCAAGCAGTAACCCGTGCGAATATGCCCATATTTGAATTTGATGCTAAAGGTCGGCTGAAAGTAAATCCCATTGCTACTTGGACACGTCAAGATAGTTGGGTTTATGTGGCTGAACATGGAGTCATCTACAACCCCCTCCACGACCAAGGTTATCCCAGCATCGGCGACCAACCCATCACCACCAAAGTAGGCGAAGGCGAAGACGAACGCGCCGGACGCTGGCGGGGAAGTGATAAAACAGAATGCGGAATTCATATTTAGTCATTGGTCATTTGTCATTTGTCACTTGTACTGAGTTTCGACACAACGACTGCGCTCAGTGCATCGCTGAGCGGTAATTGAGCGACTTGTACTGAGCGTAGTCGAAGTAAGTCGAGATTCAACTACTGCGAACGCGTAGCGTCTCGTAGAGAAGCCGTTGGCGTGGTAACAGAGCGTAGCCGTACCCCTCCGGGGAAGCAAGCTACGCGCAGCGTCTCGTAGAGAAGTGCAGCCTCTCCAAGAGTTGTATTTGTCATTAGTATTAGACAAAGGGCAAATGACTAAGAACAAAGGACAAATATGATTAAAATCCTCCATCTCTCCGATATTCACATGGGAAGCGGCTTTTCCCACGGACGAATTAATCCGGCAACGGGATTGAATACACGGTTGGAGGATTTTGTCAATACATTGTCTATATGTATTGACCGAGCGTTGACAGATGCTGTTGATATGGTGATATTTGGTGGCGATGCTTTCCCGGATGCTACACCACCGCCTTATGTACAACAAGCTTTTGCCAGCCAATTTCGCCGTCTGATGGATGCCAATATTCCAACAGTGCTGTTGGTAGGCAACCACGACCAACATTCCCAAGGACAGGGAGGGGCGAGTTTAAATATTTACCGCACTTTGGGAGTGCCAGGGTTTGTTGTTGGTGATACATTAACTACGCACTGCATCGAAACCCGTAATGGCAAAGTGCAAGTAATTACCCTGCCTTGGCTGACTCGTTCGACTTTGATGACTCGCCAAGAGACTGAAGGTTTGTCTTTGGCGGAAGTCAACCAACTATTAACGGAACGTCTGCGAGTTGTTTTAGAAGGGGAAGTTCGCCGTCTTGACCCCGATGTGCCTACTATCCTTTTAGCTCACTTGATGTCTGACAATGCTAGCTTGGGTGCAGAACGCTTTTTGGCGGTGGGTAAAGGCTTTACTCTGCCCCTATCTTTGCTGACGCGACCTTGTTTTGATTATGTAGCATTGGGACACGTCCACCGCCACCAAAATCTGAATAAATCCAACAACCCGCCGGTAATTTATCCAGGCAGTATTGAGCGGGTAGATTTTAGTGAAGAAAAAGAAGACAAAGGTTATGTGATGCTGGAACTGGAGCGGGGAAGTGCTCAATGGGAATTTTGTCCCTTAACAGTTCGGACTTTCCGCACCATTGAGGTGGATGTCTCGAAAGCAGATGAGCCGCAAGCGGTGTTAATGAAAGCGATCGCCAAGTATGATATTCAAGATGCTGTAGTGCGGCTAATTTACAAACTCCGCTCTGAACAGATGGATTTAATTGACAGTCCCTCTCTACATACTGCTTTAAGTCCCGCTCACACCTACACCATTCAAGCAGAATTAGTGAGTCAATTAGCTCGCCCCCGCATTCCTGAATTGAGTGCAAGTAGCAGTATCGACCCAATGGAAGCGTTGAAAACTTACTTGAACAATCGCGAAGACCTCAAAGATATTGCAACCTCAATGATGGATGCAGCACAAAAGTTGCTAGCAGATGATGTGGAAGTTTGGCTGGAAGCAGCAACTAATGAGTAGGTGAAAATAATTTGTAATTAACAATTAATTATTATGGAATAACGTAGACGCTTCTCTACGAGACGCTACGCGAACGGCTTGCCGCAGGCTACCGCAGAAGCGCCGAGGGCACGGAGAAATCAGAGTTTTAAAGGTATTTTGTGTAAGCCCTTTTTCCACTCTCCAAAATATATGACGCAAACAATCCAAGCAAAGGTCATCGACTTACGCTATTTAATTGACAACTTTGGTATTGAGTTAGTTTTGGATGGCTCATTCTTCCGTGAATGGCAAGAAGATTTACCAGAAATCAATGATTTAGATAAACAACTTTTAGATAAGGTAAAAACGGGTTATTTTAATCTTCTTAATTACCCACCTTTACTGGAAGATGTAGTCAGAATGGCAGTTGTAAACCCATTGCTTTTTATTGGGGATTTTTATCTAGCTCCGTATTATGTAAAATCAGAAGAATCTATAGATATTGCTGTGCCAGATGAAGATGTAATTATCAAAGGTAGAATAGATACCTTAGTTTTAAAAGAGCAATTTTGGCTAATGATTATTGAGTCTAAAAGAGCTTCGTTTTCAGTCGAACAAGGACTCGCACAAATTCTTGCTTATCTGTTAGGAAATCGAGATAATGATAAACCTAGTTTTGGTATGATTGCTACGGGAAGCGAGTTCATTTTCGTCAAATTAGTGCAAGCAAATCCACCACGTTATGCTTTATCAAAGGGTTTTTTGATGCGTAACCCTGGAAATGAGTTGTACGACGTGCTACGTATACTGAAACGCCTGACTCAGTTGGTGAGTGTTTAAACCTTATTGCCTGATTATATATTCTCACAACAGGGGCGATCGCTCTTTCAATAATGAGAGAATAATTAATATAGTATAAATTCAGAAAATAAGAACGATGAAGCGAGAATTTAATGTAATTCTCGAACAAGATGCAGATGGCTACTTTGTTGCTTCCGTCCCAAATCTTCCTGGTTGTCATACGCAAGCCCAAACTTTAAATAAGTTAATGGAGCGTATTAAAGAAGCGATTGAACTTTGTTTAGAATTTGAAGAAGAAGAGCAGGATTCACTGTACTTTGTTGGTATTCAGCGAGTCGCAGTTGAGATATGAGTCAATTCCCAAGCGTCACAGGACATGAAGTTATTGCAGCCCTTAGCAAAGTCGGTTTTGAAGTGGCTATTCGTGGCAATCATTATATTATGATACATAGCGATGGGCGTAGGACAGTAGTTCCCGTACATTCAGGTGAAACAATTGGTCGTGGTTTGCTAGCACAAATAATACGCGATTGCCAAATAACTCGTGAAGAATTTAGGGAATTATTGTAAGTATTGATGCCTTTGAGAATTAGACATTTATATACAGATAATTGATAGTCTTAATGAAGGCGATCGCTAAATATGATACTCAAGATGCTATGGTGCGGCTACTTTATTTTAAAAACAGCTTTACTGGCTAAAGAAAATCGAGTTTCTACTACTGTTTTGTATTATTAATCACATATTTTTTCGCAAATATTATGTATGCAGCCGGATTGTTTCGCTTTCCAACAGAAAAACCCGTTTTTTGAAATGCCTTGGTAAATCAGATTTATTTGTTACTTTTGATCGTTACTTGTTCACTAAGTAAAAAAAAATTAATCCAGATGATAAATATTATTCTATATATCCTATAATTCTCCTAATCACGGTATGCATGTAGAAATACCGTAGATTTAGGGGTGATTCTAATGAGCAAGTCGCAACAACCGACACAGTTAAGTAAATTTCTAAGTGAAGGGATACAGGCTTCTGTCATGAAAGCTTTGCAGACTATACAACTCCGGTATCAACACGCAATTAAAAGTTGGTTGAATGGACGCAGTGTACAAAGCTTTCTGAGTCTGTTTTTAACAAGTATTTTTTTGAGTATAGCAGTTGCTTCCTGTTCTGGAAGCAGTTCAGCTAGCAAAAATGATGTTAAGCTAAAACTTGTATCTTTCTCTGTCACCAAAGCCGCTCATGACCAGATAATTCCCAAATTTGTCGAAAAGTGGAAGCAAGAACACAATCAAAACGTTACATTTGAGCAAAGTTATGGTGGTTCTGGCGCTCAAACTGCTGCTGTCATTAACGGTTCGCAAGAAGCAGACATAGTACATTTGGCACTTCCCCTAGATGTCAACAAAATTCAACAAGCAGGTTTGATTAAATCAGGTTGGGAAACCAAAGCACCGAGAAGTGGTATTGTTAGTAGATCGGTTGCTGCGATCGTAACTCGCGAAGGCAATCCGAAAGGCATTCAGAATTGGGCAGACTTGGCAAAAGATGGCGTAAAAGTGATTGCGGCTAACCCAAAAACTTCTGGTATTGCTATCTGGGAATTCTTGGCTTTCTGGGGTTCGGTGACTCTAACAGGTGGTGATGAAGCAACAGCGCTAGATTACGTCACCAAAGTTTATAAAAATACCCCAATTCTAACGAAAGATGCTCGTGAAGCTAGCAATTTATTCTTCCAAAAAGGTCAGGGAGATGTCTTAATCAACTATGAAAATGAGGTAATTTTGGCGGGTAAAAATGGGACAAAGTTGCCTTATATTGTACCCCAAGTCAATATTTCCATTGATAATCCTGTAGCGGTAGTTGATAAAAACGTCGATAAACACAGTACAAGAGAAGTTGCACAAGCATTTGTTGATTTTCTTTACTCCACAGAAGCTCAACAGGAATTCGCAAAATTACAATATCGTCCTGTTAACCCTACCGTTAGCCAAGAAGTAGCATCACAACATCCACCAATTAAAACTTTATTCACATCTCAAGATTTAGGTGGTTGGGATATTATCCAAAACAAGTTTTTTGGAGATGGAGCAATTTTTGACAAAGTTCAAGCTGCGAGCAAAGCATGATATCTGTTTTTTTCATGTTGCATTCTCTACAGTTGACAAATAGTCAAGTAGAAAGAATTCTCAGTCACTTTATATCAATGGATAATTTATGAGCTTTCGTAGCCGATTTCAGAATAGCTTTTTCCTAATATCTTTAATGCTTAGTGCTAGCAGTATCACTGCATGTAACAGTGGACAAGAATTGAAAAGTCAGGTGAGTCTTGATGGTGCTGCTGTAGGGTTTCCTGTTTCATTAGCAGTTGCAGAAGAATACGGCAGAGGTAAGCCTGAGGCTAAGGTTAGTGTTGCCTCAAGTGGTACAGGTGGTGGTTTCAGTAAATTTTGTAATGGCGATATTGATATTGCTGGTGCTTCTCGTACTATTAGAGATGAAGAAATCAAAAAATGTAAAAGTAAGAATATTGAATTTGTCGAGTTGCCTATAGCTTTAGACGGCATCGCCGTGATTGCTAACCGTCAAAATAACTTCGCCAAATGTCTAACTATTAAGGAACTTGGCAAGATTTGGGGTGCTAAATCAGATGGTAAAATCTTGACTTGGAATCAAGTTAATCCCAAATTCCCCAACGAAAAGCTGAAGTTGTATGCTCCAGCTTCTGATACTGGAACATTTGATTATATGACTCAAGCTGTTACTGGGAAAGCCAAGAATGGCCGTACAGATTACACTCCGAGTCACAATCAAAACCTCCTAGTACAAGGTGTGTCAGGTGATGTATCAGCCTTGGGTTATGTCGGGATATCTTACTACATTCAAAACCAAGAAAAACTCAATTTAGTTGCTGTAGAAAGTCCTACAGGAAAATGTGAAAAACCAGTTCCTGTAGATAATGTCATCAAAAATATCTACACACCTTTGTCTCGTCCTCTGTTTATATATGTCAGTAAAAAATCCTTAGATACTAAGCCAGCAGTCAAAGAATTTGTAGATTTTTATCTAGAAAATTCTTGGAAGTGGGTAGATAGTGTTGGTTATGTGGCATTACCAGATGAAGCTTACGTCAAAGTCAAACAAAAGTTTGCTACTGGTGAAACTGGGACAAAATTTAAAAAAGCAAAACCAGGTGAACCAATCACAAACTTTATTTAAATAAAATCTCAGTTATTGTAGTCTGAGTAGAGTTAAAACTTAACTGTTTATGCAAAATATCAATTCTCAAAAAGATCCTTCTCTATTATCTAGACAGTCACTGGATAAAAATCCCTCTGAAGATATATCTGAAAAGATTGTTGCAGTAGTTTTATTTGCTTGTGCTTTAGTCTCAGTTCTGACTACCTTTGGTATTGTCGTAATTATCTTTCAGGAGACATTCGGTTTTTTCCAAGAAGTTTCCTTTGCTGAATTCTTTCTTGATACTAAATGGACACCTCTATTTGCAGATAGACATTTTGGCGTTTGGCCGTTAATTAATGGCACTTTTTTAACGACAGCTATTGCAATGGCAGTTGCTATTCCTTTGGGGTTATCTTCTGCTATTTATTTAAGTGAGTATGCTCAACCAAAAGTGGCAGCAGTTTTACGTCCAGCAGTGGAGCTTTTAGCGGGAATACCTACAGTAGTATATGGTTACTTTGCGCTGTTATTCGTCACACCATTACTACGGTATATTATTCCTCTGGAAATATTCAATGCCTTGAGTGCAGGATTAATGATGGGGGTAATGATTACTCCTACTGTTGGCTCCATCAGTTTAGATGCTATTCGAGCAGTTCCAGGCTCTTTGCGAGAAGGATCTTATGCTATAGGTATTACTAAACTAGAAACCATTTTTAAAGTAGTTTTACCAGCCGCACTTTCTGGAATCATCGCCTCAATTATATTGGGTATTTCTCGCGCTGTGGGTGAAACAATGACTGTCCTCATCGCCGCCGGATTACAGCCAAAGCTGACTGTTAATTTTGCGGAATCAATAGAAACAATGACAGCTTATATGGCACAAATTTCTGGTGGAGATAGTCCGCGTGGTAGTCTCAATTTCAAGACATTATATGCTGTAGGCGCTGTTTTGTTTTTAATTACCCTAGCTTTGAATATTGTTAGTTACTGGATTGCAAATCGCTTTAAAGAAAAATACGATTAATTAATAAGTATGGCTACAAGTTATAAACCAAATAATCCTCTAGATTCTACACCAGAATTTACCGATAATGTTGAAAGTAGGGAGACATTAGGAAAAGTATTTGAAGTAATTTTTTTATTAGGATTACTGATTGGTTTATTTATCCTAGCATTGCTACTTTTTGATATTTTTAAAGACGGATTAGGCAGATTTTTAACACCTGGTTTTCTTACAGAAACTCCTTCTCGTTTTCCTGACCAAGGTGGTATCCGTCCTGCAATTATCAGCAGTGTTCTTTTGGGAACTATTGTGATTTTGGTTACTGTTCCTATTGGTGTGGGAGCAGCTTTATATCTAGAAGAGTATGCACCGAAAGCTTGGTGGACAGCGATTATTGAGATTAATATCAGTAATCTGGCGGGTGTACCTTCTATTGTCTACGGATTACTGGGTTTAGGAGTTTTCAATTATTTGCTTAGGTTTGGCCCTGCTTTGATTTCTGGTGCATTGACTTTATCTTTGTTGTCTTTGCCAGTAATTATTGTGACAGCTAGAGAAGCAATTCGCGCCGTCCCAGATTCCTTGAGAAATGCTTCCTATGGCTTAGGTGTCACCAAATGGCGAACTATCAGCAGTCACGTTTTACCTTATGCTATTCCCGGTATTCTGACTGGAGTGATTATTTCTGTATCCCGTGCGATTGGTGATGCAGCATCTCTAATTGTTGTCGGTGCTGTGGGTTTTCTTACCTTTAACCCTGGTTTGTTCCAGAGATTTATGGCATTACCCATTCAAATTTACAGTTACATTACTCGTCCTGAACCGGGTTTTGCTGATGCAGCCGCAGCGACAATTATTGCGTTGTTACTCTTGATTTTAGTTTTAAATGGTGTAGCAATTTATATCCGACAACGCTTTTCAATACGTTAGATAATTAAATATCTAATTGGATACTTTCACAGATATTAGGAAATACGCAAAATGACTTATAGCAATAGTAGAAGTAAATCAGATACTGCCACAATCGACCAAGATAATGGTGTGTTCAATGTTGAAGGTGTGAAGGTCTACTATGGAGGATTTCTGGCACTTTTAGATGTCTATCTAAAGATTCCTGAAAAACAAATTATTGCTTTTATTGGCCCTTCAGGATGTGGTAAAAGTACCTTATTGCGTTGCTTCAATCGCATGAATGATTTAATACCTGGAGCTAAGGTAGAGGGTAGACTGAATTATCGCGATCGCAACATTTACGATCCTAAGATCAATTCTGTAAAATTGCGCCGCCAAGTGGGAATGGTTTTTCAAAGACCAAATCCTTTTCCCAAGTCAATATACGAAAATATTTCCTTTGGGCCGCGGGCTAACGGTTACAAAGGTAACATTGATGAATTGGTGGAAGATTCCCTCAGACGCGCTGCTATCTGGGATGAAGTTAAAGACAAACTCAAAGAAAAGGGTACTGCATTATCTGGCGGACAACAACAACGACTTTGCATAGCAAGAGCGATCGCAATGAAGCCAGATGTATTATTGATGGATGAACCATGTTCTGCTCTCGACCCAATTTCTAGCCGCCAAGTAGAAGAACTGTGCTTGGAACTCAAGGAGCAATACACCATCATCATGGTGACTCACAATATGCAGCAAGCTTCTAGAGTCGCAGATTTCACGGCTTTCTTCAATACAGAAATTGACGAGCAAGGCAAACGTCGCGGCAAATTAGTTGAGTTTAATCCTACCGCGCAAATGTTCAGTTCTCCTCAAACCAAAGAAGCTGAGGATTATATCAGTGGACGCTTCGGTTAGGGAATTCCAGTTAAAAAACATCTTATCGTAGGGGTGCAAGACCTTGCACCCCTACAAATATACAAATAATTTTATTGCGATCGCCAAAACGGAGTCGCGTAGATGCTATCAAATTTTTGCTGACCTAAAACACATCAAAGTTTTAATTCTGGAAAATATGCTGAGGCTTAATAGTACTAAATTAAAGTAATATTTGTATTTAGTATTTATACTGTGTATTATGTTTAAGCCTCTGTCATTTGCTTTAGTTGTAGCTACGATTATAGTGGCATCAATCAATAATCCTACTGCTACTTTAGCTCGAACTTGTGCCTCTAAGTGTGGGTCGCACCCAATTCAGTTTACACCTGGGCAACACATCCGAGTTGAAGTTGTAAATAACACACCTAACCTAATTAAAATCCAAAAACCCTCTGGGACTGATGCAATATCCCTAAGTCCAGGGCAGAAATTAAGTTTAGAAGAAATAGAGGGTACAGAACCAAATACATCTTTGATATTTTGGAGCGAAAAGGGTTTATCACTACAAGCAATTGTCTCTAAACTTAACTTTGGCACATTGCGGCTAGAACTCCGTCCGACTTGGCGCTCTCCGGGCGATCGCTCGTTATATATTATGGATGATGGTAGAATCAACGTGTTTTAGATAGCAAATAATGTTATGAGTTATGAGTTATGAGTTAAAAAACAACTTTGAATTAAAAACAGACGCGATTAATCGCATCTCTACTCCTAACTCTTGTACAGACGCGATTAATCACGTCTCTATTCCTAACTTGTATTGTGCTAGAACGACCTGTATCTGAACTATCAAAACCTCACCGACGCTTACCCGATCAGCGCTGGCAAATTTACCCGCAAAAACCAGAATTAGCCCAAAATTTGGCAGCTTTGACAACTATTTCACCCATTGTCAGCCAGTTGTTGATTAATCGGGGCATGGAAACACCAGAACAGGTACAAGCATTTTTAAATCCAGAGTCTTTAGTTTTGCCTTCGCCGTTAGAAGATTTCCCAGATTTGGCGATTAGTTTGGAGTTGTTGCAAAATGCGATCGCTTCTCAAACAAAAATTGCTATTTGTGGTGATTATGATGCTGATGGTATGACCAGCACTGCTCTACTTTTGCGTAGTCTCCGCACTTTAGGCGCACAAGTAGATTATGCTATTCCCAGTCGGATGCACGAAGGTTACGGTATCAATAAACGTATAGTTGAAGAATTCCACAGCGAAGGTGTGGGATTAATTCTCACTGTAGATAATGGTATCTCTGCGTTTGAACCAGTCACTAGAGCTAGAGAACTTGGTCTTTCAGTTATTATCACCGATCATCATGATATCCCCCAAAAATTACCACCAGCTAACGCTATCCTCAACCCCAAACTAATAGCTGAATCTTCACCTTATCGGGGTGTTGCTGGTGTTGGTGTTGCTTACATTTTGGCAGTTTCTCTTGCACAACAGCTAGGGGAGACTAAGGGCTTGATCCAGCCGATGCTAGCACTGTTTACGTTGGGAACGATCGCAGATTTAGCCCCCTTAACTGGTGTAAATCGCCGTTGGGTGAAACGTGGTTTACAGCATTTACCCAAATCCAACTTAGCTGGGGTACAGGCGTTGATTCAGGTAGGCGGCGTGCAAGCCAGGGGAGATGAGGGAGCAAGGGGAGCAGGGGAGCAGGGGAGCAGAGGAGCAGAGAAGAAAATTGCCAATCCAAAATCTTTAAAGCCTGAAGATATTGGGTTTCGCTTGGGGCCGCGAATTAATGCTATTGGCCGGATTGGTAATCCCCAGACTGTGATTGAATTGCTGACTACAGATGATATGGGGGTGGCGCTGGAAAGAGCAATGCAATGCGAACAAGTCAACGCCTCTCGCCAAGAGATGTGTCAACAAATTGAACAAGAAGCGATCGCTTATGTAGAAACAGAATTCGTTGCATCTCTACAGCAAGATCGTGTATTAATTGTTGTTCAACCCAATTGGCATCATGGCGTTATTGGCATTGTCGCCTCCCGCTTGGTAGAACGCTACGGTGTTCCGGTGTTCATCGGTACTTATGAGGATGAGGGACATATACGCGGTTCTGCACGCTCAATTCCAGAGTTCCATGTATTTGAAGCTTTGGAATATTGTCACGATTTACTAGGCAAATTTGGCGGACACAAAGCAGCCGGGGGATTCTCTTTACCAGCAGAGAATTTAAAGATGTTGCGATCGCGTTTAATTGATTTTGCTAACCAGTGTCTTGAACCACAACATCTCAAGCCTCTGCTCAAAATTGATGCTGAAGTCAACCTCAATCACATTAATCAGCAGCTTTATCAACAGCTTAATGCTCTCCACCCTTGCGGTATGGACAACCCCGATCCAGTTTTTTGGACACCTAATGTTCAAGTAGTTGAGCAAAAAATTGTCGGGAAAGGTCACATTAAACTGACAATTGCGCAAACTATTGATAATCAGGAGTATAGAATTAAAGCGATCGCTTGGCGTTGGGGCGACTACTTCCGCTTACCACCGCGTGTGGATGTCGCTTACAAACTGCGAGAAAATTACTTTAACGGTAACACCAGCATCGAATTAGAGTTAATAGGTGTCAGATTGCCAATTGAGATTCAACAATTTTTTGCTTCGCCACCTATCCAGTCAAGCACCACCTTTGAGTGTAACCAGCGACAATATACTTGTGGTTTCTATAAAAATGGTATTAAAGCAGAATTAAGAATTAGAAATTCTGAAGGCAAAGTCTTAGCCATACAGCCAGGACATATAATCGGTTTACTGGGCACTAATCGTCAAAATGCCAAAGAAGTTGATATCTCTCAGCCACAGTATGACAGTATTATCCAAGCTGCCCTTCAGGCGTTATCAGTACTGAGTGCTGAGTTATGAGTTATGAGTTATGAATTCTTAAATTAACTTCTCACTCTTAACTGTTAACTCCTTAGTCAGCACTCAGCACTCTTATAGGTTGCCGTTGCGAAATGCCAGCACAAAGATTACTGCTGGGCCAGCAATCACGATGAGCGCCACGGACAACAATTGGAAAATAACTTCCCAATTGATACTGGTAAAAGCATTAAACAAGTCAGATACAGCGTCAAACATTTTTCCTTTTCTCCTCCCAATAGTCTTAAAAAATTCAATAACTTAAATTAGAAAACCCGAAATCGATCATATATGGCTATGGACTGTTAGATTTAATTTACTTAACAAAATTATAAGAAAAGATATAAAAACGTAAAATAGGGGGATTGGGCATTGGGCATGGCTCAAGAATCAATAGTTCTTTCCCCTGCCTCCCCTGCTCCCCCGTTCCGCACTCCCTAATCCAAAATGTCAACTTGGCAATGTGTAAAGCAATGTGGAGCCTGCTGTAATCTCGATCCAGCAGAGCGTCCAGACTTGGAAGAGTATCTCTCACCACCAGAACTAGAACTCTACCTCAGCATGGTAGGCGAAGGGGGATGGTGCGTTAATTTCGACCATACCACGCGAGAATGTCGCATCTACCCCAATCGTCCGCGCTTCTGCCGTGTAGAATCAGAAGTATTTCAAGATATGTATGGGGTTGAACCAGAAGAAGTCAACGATTTTGCTATTGACTGCTGTCGCCAGCAAATAGAAGGAGTTTATGGCGATCGCAGTTTAGAAATACTACGCTTCGACCAAGCTGTTGGCCTTTGATATGCAACCCTCCTTTTTTTGTGTGAGATTGCAATTTATGACAAAAATATGAGAAAATGATAGAAATATGAAAACACCCTAGCAACCAAAACTACTGCTTGTGAAACTTGATTCTGCACCTTTGGAGATTTCTGCCATATCTCACACTGAGATCGAGCTAGAACTGGAAGACAGCAATAATTTTAACTTAACTCCTGCGATCGCTTTGTCAGTTCAGCCTGTAATTGCCGATAGTCCTCAAAAGCAGCAATCAGCGCTAGTAGTTTTTGGTACGACTTTTGTAACCATTTTTCTAGCAGAAATTGGAGATAAGACTCAGCTATCCACTCTGTTAATGAGCGCACAATCTCATTCGCCGTGGGTAGTATTTATCGGATCTGCGGCGGCGCTAATAACCACCAGCTTATTAGGTGTGCTTTTAGGTAGTTGGATAGCCAGCCGACTCAGCCCAAAAACCGTAGAAAAATCAGCCGGCGTGATGCTGTTGGTAATTTCCCTAATGCTATTTTGGGATGTATTTACTAGTCATTAGTCATTAATCATTAATTTCTCTCACTCACGCATAAATAATATGGATTGGCATCTTTTAGGACTGAGCTTTATTACGGTTTTTTTATCAGAATTGGGTGACAAAAGTCAGCTAGCGGCGATCGCACTTTCAGGACGTTCTAATTCTCCACGTGCAGTATTTTTCGGTGCAGCAGGCGCATTGCTGTTGACAAGTCTGTTGGGATCGTTAGCAGGGGGTGCAGTAGCCGAATTACTACCTACACGTGTGTTAAAAGCGATCGCGGCTGTAGGATTTGCCATTCTTGCTGCACGCCTGCTGTTATTTAACAATGAACCATCAGCAGATTCTGAACAAACACCTTAGAGAAGAATTCAGAATCCAGAATCCAGGAATCAGAATTATTCTTCGTCAGGTATTGGAACTCGGTAAAGTTTTTAACTAGTATCACTTAGTAATTCGACCCTTTAACCAGGTCAGTAACCATCGGACTCGAATTAATACTGAATCCTCACCGGAGGCGGAGCGTCTCCGACTCCGCTCCTGAGTTTTGAATTCTTATTTACAAAAGTTCCCAAGCAGTTCCTTTGTAGCCGTATTGAAAAATTTCTGGATGCAAAATTTCTGCCAAAATTTCTAGAGAATCTACCAGTCGCGGCCCTGGACGATTAAAGTAAGAATTGCCATCAGTAATGTAAACTCTACCAACTGCGGTAGCGTGTAGTTTTTCCCACTCTGGACGTTGAGTTAATAAATTGGCTTCTTTGCGAGTACGATTTAAATCAAAGCCACAAGGCATAAAAACAATTACATCGGGATTAGTTGTTAATAGTGTTTCCCACGGCAAGATCGGAGAAGGCTGACCTGTAGCGCAAAATAGAGACTGTCCTCCTGCTAAGTTAACTAATTCAGGAATCCAATTAGCGGCGACCATCAAAGGATCAGTCCACTCGATACAGGCGACAGTAAGCAGTTCATCTAAAGAAAGTCCTTGGATTTTTTGCTGACAAATTTTGACGCGAGCTTCTAAATTTTCTAAGACTTTTACCGAGTCTACACCAAAAATATTGCCGACTCGCTCAATGTCAGCCCAAACATCCGAAAGAATATTGGGTTGTAAAGAAATAATCTGAGGTTTACTGTCAATCAGTGTAGCAACTGCATTTTCAACATCGTGTAAGCTAACAGCACAAACATCGCACTGGTCTTGAGTGAGAATATGGGTAGGCTGCAATTGCTCTAAAACATCTGTTTTGATTTCATAAATACTAAGAGCAGATTGCAATAAATTGTTCACTTCGTCGTGAATTTGGCTGCTGGAGGCATCACTGTTTAAACGTGCTTGGGTACAAATGGGGCGATTGAGGATTTCTGGAGGGTAATCACATTCGTGCGATCGCCCCACAATAGCATCAACCAATCCTAGTGTCGCTAAAATCTCTGTTCCACCGGGAATCAGGGAAACAATTCTTACATCGCTATTTGTCATCGCTCCACCTCCGCAAAAGCTTGCCGTTACCTTAAGTTTGGCAGAATTTGAGCCATTAGGTATCTTTCTCTAGGAGAATCAAGGGTATTTTGCTAGTCAGTACTCAGCAAGAAATTGTACTGGGGATTGGGTATTGGGAAAAATCTTTAGCAATCCCCAGTTTCAAATTAAAAATACTATACTACTTATACTACTTGATAGTAGAATTACTTAATAGTGAAATTACTTCAAATGTTAATTATCCCCTGGCAAAAATTAATAGTATGAAGTAACAGAAGTAATAAGCAAAATCTAGCTTATAACTAATTAGCCAGAATTATAAAATTTGATTAGAAAAATTATACTTTCCGGTTATGAAAAACCTTATCAAGTAATTGTAGTTATACAAAGACAGTTTTACTTTTTCCGTAGAACTGCAAGTCCAAATTAGTTCTTCTTGAGGGCAACTAATGCAGGTGGTGTCAGCTAGAGATATTACAGAGCACAACCAGGCCCAAGAGGCTTTACGAATCAGAGAAAATAGTCGGCGAAAACAAAGCCAGGCGTTGGTGCAACTGGCAAGAAGCAAGACATTTCAGCAAGGTAATCTCAATGCCGTGTTGAGGGAAATCACAGAAACTGCTGCTCAGACGCTATTAGTAGAGCGAGTGGGGGTATGGTTATATAATAAAGAACGTTCAAAAATTGAATGCATTAATTTATATGATGTCAAGACTAAGGAGCATACCTTTGGTAACTCGCTTTTAAAAACAGATTTTCCTGCTTATTTCCAGGCTTTAGAAGAGGAACGTACTATTGCCGCAGATGATGCCAGAAACGATCCCAAAACCCAAGAATTATCCGAGTCTTATTTTTCAGTTTTGGGCATCACATCTATACTAGATGCACCAATTTGGCTAGAGGGTCATTTGCTAGGCGTAGTGTGTCACGAACACATAGGCGAAGGTCGTCAATGGACTTTAGAAGAAGAGAGTTTTGCTGGCTCAATTGCAGATTTTGTGACGCTGGCTATAGAAGCAAGCGAGCGAAACGTCGTACAGGAAGCACTGCGGCAGAGTGAGGCACAATTCCGGGCGATTTTTGAGCGTTCCTCTATTGGCATTGGCCTGATAGATATGAAAGGGCAGATAGTCGATACTAATTTGGCACTATGCGAGATTTTAGGATACAGCCGAGAAGAGTTATACGGCAAGCGCTTTACAGATTACATTTCCATAGAAAGGGAGGATTTAAAACTTTACAAACGACTGATGTCAGGAATTCGCACAGAATTAAAGAGAACTTCGAGGGACGGATTACAACCCTCCAAACATCAGGAACAGCTTGTAGAAAGACATCGTATTGAGATAGAAAGACCCTGCCAGCACCAAAATGGTAGCTTAGTTTGGACTCATATCTCTGTTTCTGTTATACCAGGCAGCAATGGTGAACCTGAGTTTTTTCTAGCGATGATTGAGGATATTACTGAACGTAAGCAAACAGAGTTGAAACTACGCGCCTCTCAAGAAGCAGCAGAAGCTGCCAGTCGAGCAAAAACTGAATTTTTAGCAACCATGAGCCATGAGTTGCGGACACCTCTCAATGCGATTATGGGTTTGTCACAGTTACTGCAACAAGAAATAGTTGGCTCTCTGAATGAAAAGCAGAACGAATATGTAAGTTGTATATATAGTAGTGGTGAACACCTGCTGGCAGTGATTAACGATATCCTTGACTTATCTAAGGTAGAAGCAGGTAAAGAGGAGCTGTTACTATCATCTTTATCAGTGGCAGATATATGTAATTATGCCATCTGGACAGTGCGCGATCGCGCCTCAGAAAAGGGATTACAACTCTCCTGTGAAATTGATCTAGAAGCGGATATTTGTATTGCTGATGAGCGGCGCATCAAGCAAATGCTACTCAACTTGCTCACTAATGCGATTAAATTCACCCCAGCAGGTGAAGTATCGCTGGTAGTCAAAAAAGTGCCACAAGGGATAACGTTTACAGTTTCAGATACTGGCATTGGTATAGACTCAAGTCAGTTTCAATTTCTATTTGAACCGTTTAAACAGCTTGACAGTCGCTTAAATCGGCAGTACGAAGGCACTGGTTTGGGTTTAGCCTTGACGCGTAAATTAGCGCGTTTACATGGTGGAGATGTTACCGTGACATCAACTGTAGGAAAAGGCAGTCAGTTCACTCTGTTTCTACCAAATCCAGAGCATCCGGGAAATGAGATAGATGAGACAGATGAGATAGATGAGATAGATGAGACAGATGAGACAGAAGAAGAAGCAAATTTTACCTCGTCCTCCTCTTCTCCAGTCATCCCCACAAATAAAACTATTTTGCTTGTAGAAGAAGAGGAAAACACAGCAACAGTGTTGCAAGATTATCTCCACACAATTGGCTATCAAGTCAAGTGGATAGATAATGGTAACGACTTTTTAAAACAAGTACAAAACTTCCAACCAGATTTAGTTTTTTTCGATTTCCAGTTAGTCAAAAAGGATGTTCATATCTGGAATTTGCTGAAAATCCTTAGAAAAGAGCCTTATCGGCAACATTTACCGATTGTAATGACGACCTTTAGCGAACCTTTAGAGGAGGAAATTGCCATGCTGCCAGGTAGCGCTAATGACTACCTTGTTAAGCCAATTCACATAGTCCAGTTAGAGTCGATTTTGATGAGATATTTTAGTTAATTGCTCATAAAAATACATTTTTGTACAAACAATTAGTGAAAAAATATATTAGATAGTATTTTTACTTTGACTGTGAAAATCTTTTTATCATTTTTACGTGGAGAATATTAGCTTCTTCAAATATTTCCCCTTCTTCTACAAAATCGAGTTTTTTATATAAATCTTTCACATATTCTTGAGCATGAATTACTACTTCTGGAATATTTTGGTTAGCTATCAGCTGTAGGGCATTTTCCATAATTTTCTTACCAATACCTTGGCCTCTTACTGTCGATAAAACAGCTAACCTTTCTATTTTGGCAGTTTTATCATCCAAATATCTGATTCTGGCAGTACCCACAACCTCCATATTTAAATAAGCAATTAGATGATCGGATATTTCATCTTTGCCATCAAATTCTAAAGCGGGGTCTACTCCTTGTTCTTCTTGAAAAACTGATTTTCTAATTGCTTTAATTGCCGGAAAATCTTTAGGTAATTCAGCAACTTTTATAACTAAATTACTCATGAAACTCTCTTTGAAGTTACTACCTATTGTAGTTTAATGTAAGTTTGATGCACCTCTCCATGCTTTGAACGAAAGTGCAAGCCTGTCCCTCTCGTAGTCGGAACTACGGTGTACACACAAGTCCTTCTGACCCCCTCTAACTCCCCCTTGGTAAGGGGGAGAACCGGATATTTCCCTCCAATGCATCGGGGGGATTAAGGGGGGTAAATCCAGGATTGGGGCTTCATTACCAAGATGTGTGTACACCGTAGGACTCGGAGAGGGAGGGTTTTACGTAATAAAATCAGGGAGAGGTGTTTTGATTGTGCTAAGACGGCTACTATATTAGCCGTGGAATTCACGTTAGTTTAATCTGCTCCTTCAATTGGTGCAAAACCTTGACGTTGAATATTTTCTGTCACCGCACGTGGTTCTAAAAATTGCAGGAGGTAATCAGGGCCGCCTGCTTTAGAACCTACTCCAGAAAGTTTGAATCCACCAAAGGGTTGTCGTCCAACGATCGCTCCGGTAATATTGCGATTGATGTACAAATTGCCTACTTCAAATTCTGTCTGCGCCTGCTGAATGTGCGAAGGTGTTCTAGAATAAAGTCCGCCAGTTAAGGCGTAATTTGTACCGTTGGCGACTACTAACGCTTCCTGGAAATCTTTCACCCGAATTGCCGCCAGCACAGGGCCAAAAATTTCTTCCTGGGAAATTACCGCATTTGGTGAGACTTCACTAAAAATGACTGGGCCGATAAAATATCCTTGTTCTGGTGCTGGTAATTCCAAGGCTACTTCTGCTTCTGCCTTACCTTTCTCAATATACTCGCGGATGCGATCGCGGGCATTAGCATCAATCACTGGCCCAACTTGTGTACTTGGGAACTCTGCTTCCCCAATGTTCAAGGATTTTGTTGCTTCTACCAACCGTTGCACAAAGGCATCATAAATCGGTTGCAGCACAATCACCCTGGAAGCAGCAGAACATTTTTGTCCACTGTAACCAAATGCTGACTGCACTACCCCCACAACAGCTTGGTCTAAATCAGCACTTTCATCAACAATAATGGCATTTTTGCCACCCATTTCAGCAATCACCCGTTTCATGTGCTTTTGTCCAGGTTTTAAGATTGCTGCCTCTGCGTAAATTCGACAGCCAACTTCTTGAGAACCCGTAAAAGCAATTACATGAGTATCGGGATGATTTACCAAATAAGCGCCAACTTGCGAACCCTTGCCAGGTACGTATTGAAATACACCTTTGGGAAAACCAGCATCTACCAAGATTTCTGTGAGTTTCGCTGCAATTACAGAAGACGTTTCCGCAGGCTTCAGGAGAGTACAATTGCCTGAAACTAAAGCTGCAACAGTCATTCCACAAGCGATTGCTAGCGGAAAATTCCAGGGAGAAATTACTACAGCAATCCCCCGTGGCTGGTAAATATAATGATTAGTTTCACCAGGTATGTCATAATTCACACCTTTATCTAACCGTTCTATCTCGTCAGCGTAGTACCGACAGAAATCTATCGCTTCCGAAACCTCTCCATCAGCTTCCTTAACAGGTTTTCCAACTTCCAAAACTATCCAAGCTGAAAGTTCAGCGCGGCGGAGTTCCATCAAATCACCGGCTTTCCGCAAAATATCAGCGCGTTGTTTAGCTGGTGTTTTCCGCCACCCAGGAAACGCCGCTTTGGCAGCTTGCATTGCTTGTTCTGCTTGTTCAACGCTAATCAACCCAACTTTACCAATTACCTCACCGAAATTAGAAGGATTGAGAGAATCAACAAATTCCGGCGGATTGACATACTCGCCATTAATCAGTGGTAAATAAGTTTTACCCAACTGTTGACGAACGTTTTGGAAAGCCTGCTTCGCCTTGGTTCTCACCTCTTCCTCAGCGTAATCGGTATCAGCAGCACCGAGGAAATGAGAATGAGGAGTTAAAGAGTTTTTTTCTTCTTTGACAATCGGCGCTGCTAATAATTCCTCAATCGGTCGATTTTCGAGATTTTGGCGTAAAAAAGAACTATTAGCGGTATTTTCCAACAATCGGCGAATTAAATACGCCATTCCAGGTAATAATTCACCGTAAGGACAGTAAACTCTGACTCGATAACCTTTATCAACCAACGCCTTGGCAACTTTATCTCCCATACCGTAGAGGACTTGCAATTCAAAGCGACGGCGGGGGACATTTAAACTTTCAGCAATGGCAATGGCGCGAGAGTGCGATCGCACATTATGGCTACCAATGGCAGAATAGACATATTGATGATTTTCTAGCAATAACTGAGTGATGTTTTCAAAGTTAGCATCAGTTGCGGCTTTGTCGTTGTAAACTGGCTGTGGCCAATGCTTCTGCGCTGCTTTGATAGTTTCCTGATCCCAATATGCGCCTTTCACCAAGCGGATTGTCAGGGGATAACCACGTTCCTTCAACCAAGAAATTACGTCTTTGGTATCTTGCTCACTATCACGCAGATATGCCTGAACTGTCATGCCAATATCTGTGCGTTGCCGAAACTCCTCTTCTAGTAACAGTTTTTTCAAAATGCTGAGAGTTATGTCTTTATAGGCATATTGTTCCATATCAAAATGGACAGCTGCGCCCAATTCTTTAGCACGACGTAAGAGAATCCGAATGCGATCGCTAACTCGCTCCTCACTACCTTTAGCATCTAAAGGGTCAAATTGGGAATAAAACGCTGTTAATTTAACAGAAACCTGAACTTTTGGGAGGGGTTCGCCATCAGCCTCATCAATAGCCGGAATAGTTGTCCAATTCTTTGATGCTTCCACCAATTGTTGCATTAATTCTAGATAGCGTTCTAGATAAGACTGCGCTTCCGCTTCAGTAATTACGGCTTCACCAAGTAAGTCGATGGTGAAAGCCATTTTTTCTTTTCGGAGTCGTTCAACTGTTTTGATGACTTGTTTAATATTTTCCCCAGAAATATATTTATGGGCAAGCGTCTCAACTGCTGTCCCAACGGTTGTAGCAGCAACTTGTCCAGGCATCGAATCGGGATTAGCAAAGTTTAGCATTCCCTTCAAAGCTGCCGGTAATTCTACAGATTCATCGCCTAAATATTCTTGTAAATGTGAGGCAATTTCTGATTTACTGTGCAAAGCAGGTAACGTATCTATAAAGCGAAATAGTTGCACCCGCAACCCAGGATTACTCATTGCCCAAGCTAGTAATTTATCATCCCAACGCATTTGATCCCGCAGGGAAGAAAAAAACGAACGATTTTCCTGCGTTGCTGCGAGAAGTTGTTTAGCAATTTCTTGGGTTTTAGCTTCGTAGGTGCTTGTTTGTACTTGTAATACCACTGATAATAACTCCGTTAATACAAGGCAAGGCTTTTTGTCAAAAGCTTGTGTCTCTATTTTGACGCTTTCATTTAGCTGTCACCATATCTATAACGTAGGATGATCTATAACGTAGGATGGTTCAGTTTTTGCTTGGAGGATATTGAACACGCTGTAAAACAGCTAACGCCAGTTCGCAAACTGCTGTAAGAAGTATTTGTTAACGTTGTTGAATCCAGATTTGTGGAAAATTTGTTGTTTGCAAATCTATAAAATTGACTATAAGCCTTAAATGTTACATCTTAAAAGTCTCGACGCGCGAGAAGAGACTACCCACCTTTGCCTATACTCGTATGTACTTATTTTTTCCAATACTAAGAATGGGTATACTGCCTCTATGCCTACAGAAAACTTTATGGATATTTTATTTTATAACTGGCAACACACTCTCCAATCCTTTGGCATTGACCAGGTAGCAGCTGAGAAAGCCTTTAATCTCTTGGTTGAAGCTTATTCTACCCCTGGTCGCTATTACCATACACTGAAACACATCGATCGCGTCCTCAGCACAATTGAGATTTTGCAAGGCTATGCCAACAACCTAGCTGCTGTTCAACTAGCTGCGTGGTTTCACGATGTAGTGTATGACACTGAAGCCAAAGATAACGAAGAACGAAGTGCAGACTATGCTTTTGAGTTTCTGAGTAATTTGGGTATTCCAGAAAGTACTATAACTACTGTCACCCGTCTGATTCTGAACACTAAAGACCACCAAGCTGCGGTGAATGACTATGATAGCCAAGTCTTAGTTGATGCAGATTTAGCAATTTTAGCTACTAACCCAGTTGATTATAAAGAATACGCTCATGCCATTCGTCAAGAATATGGCTGGGTAGCAGAGGCAGACTATATCACAGGTCGTCAGCAGGTTTTAGAACGATTTTTACAGCGATCGCGCATTTATTTTACGCCTTTAATGTCAGAGTTTGCCGAACCATCTGCTCGTGGTAATATCCAGGCAGAAATTCAGTCTTTGTTTTCTCGTTAGCTTTATCACTGTTAGTAGCATAAAATTTTTTCTATATGAATTAGGGGAGAGCGATTTACCTCCAATTCAGGGAACTATAAAAATGGTGGTTACTGACAAATATTACTACAATTTTCATGAGAACTCTTCAACAATCACCCTCACTTAGGGCAGTATTCCAACAAAAAATCGACACCAAAAAATCTACCAAACACCAAGAAATTCATGAAAGATTAGGTGATGGCTTTTTAGGCGGGTTGGGTTCATTCATGTTTGAATTTAACCAAGCAACAAATAAATTCAAAGGCAATATGGGGGAATGGGGAGTATCACTACTTTTGCAATCTTTCCCCGATACATGGGTGATATTTAATAATGCTTTAATCCCTACTAACTCAGGCTCTCTAACGGAAATAGACCATTTAATTATCGGTGAAAGTGGTGTTTTTTTAGTAGAGGTCAAAACCTGGAAAGGCTCATTTAGCGCTTATAAAGATAAATGGAAACGGCGTGAAGCTAACAATTGGGTAGCAGTTGACAATAGTCCGACTTCTCAAAGTATTTACCATCAAAAAATGTTTAGTCAGTGGATTACTTCATTAATGCCTAACCTTCCTAATGGGTTTGTTGCAGCTCCAGTAGTCTTCCCAATTGCTAAATGGATAGGAGCAAATGATTGCTCAGTTCCAGTTTTACAAGGTATCCCTGCACTACTACAGATGATAAATAGTTATCCTGATTGTTTAGCACCAATACAAGTACAGGCAATTGCCCAATTCGTTGAAAACTTGATACTTCCTACAAACACTATACCGATTCCTAAGCCCAAACCTGTTAAGCGTCAGAATCCTATAATTTGAGTTTATTAAGTGCGCCAGAGTTAGGCAGAAGGCTTGACCATTGATGTGTACGGCGGCAATATGCCAATAGTCGTTGCCTTCTCCCTCTGGTATCACTTATAAATTTGTTGGAAATCCCTTAGTTAACGTCTACCACCGCCACGATGAGGTATTTCAGACACTTCAGTATTTTCTAGCTTTCTTTTCGGTGCAAACATTTCTTGATGTTGTTGCTGTTGAATTTTTTGCTGTGCAAATTTTACGCGGGTGCGAACTCCCAGATCGGCATCGGTATCGAGTATTTGCTGAAGTTGATTTGTAATCCGCGATGCTTGATCGGGTAAAGTGACTGCTATGGCGATCGCTAGTGTTTCTAAACTCGTCACTGCCGCATAGCGCACTATCCACTCTGGATCTTGAGAAATTAGTAATAGTGCCTCTAATACCTGAATCTGAACAGATTCCACTTTCTCAGCAGGTAGTTGCTGCCAGCGCAAAGTGCCTAATCCCCTAGCAGCTGCTCGCCGCACGCTTAAGGAAAAATCAGTTTTTGCTGCCTCTAACAAGGTATCCAGCGCCCGAATATCACCAATTCCGGCTAAGGCACGAATAGCCCAAGCTCTCGCACTGTAGTTGTAGTCATCAATTAGTTCCAATAGTGACGGTACTGCGACTTGCCCGATCGCAATTAGTCCATCTACTGCCGCCACTGCTGCCCCTGGATTGTTGTAGCCCAAAGCTGCAATCAGAGTGGGAACAGATTCCTCTATACCAGCTGCCGCTAACTCCTGAACTGCGTCTAATAAGCGATCCGAGGAGTCTGCTTCTTCCACAGCACGGATTAATATTTGAGCAAGGTCACTGTTATTCATAATAATTTGTCATGAGTCATTAAGGATCTGCCAATTGTAGCTTAACTCCTCCGTAGTTGACATCAGACATAAACCCCCTAGCCCTTATTTCGCAGTTATGTTAGGGGTTTATGTCTGATAAACAATTGATTTAAGCGTATTAATAACGACTAATGCCTGGGAAATTATAACTACAATAGCGAGTCCATGAAATTTATTACTTTAATTGCACCATCTGACAAAGTGCTTGTTGCTGTGTGGTTAACTTGATATTCTAGTAATCCTTTAAGAGAAATTAGCTTCAGGCTATTTTCAGCAAGAGTTTCGGCGATCGCATCTGCTGCGGGTAGATAGCCAATCGCTCCCAAGTCTGCTAACACTGCTCGACGCAATTGTAATTTTTCTCCTGCCAGAGCTTTTACTAACCGTTCTCCATAAACTGGTTCTTGGGTTAATTGATACATCGCTCGTGCGGCAGCATATTGCACCAATTCGATTGGATGCTCTAAAAATGGTTTTACCAAGGGGATACACTCAGTTGCCCTCAAGGCTCCCAAGGCTTCTAAAATGGCCTCGTAGGGTTGAGATAAATCAGGCTGCTTTGAGATCAGCTGCTCTCCCTGCAAACCTACTTGTAATAACTCGATCAGGGCAGGAATGCAAACCGGATCGCCCAGCATTTCTAAGGATTGTGCCGCTGCTTCCCGAACATAAAAATCTGAGCAGTCTAAACACGCAATTAAAGGTGAGACTGCCTGGCGATCGCCTAGTTTCCCTAAAGCCCTAGCTGCGTTCCGTCGCAGAGGATATCCGCCTTCTGGTGTTCTGTCGGCTTCATCCTCTAACGCTTTAATCAATCCTGTAACCGCAGCTGCTTCACATATCCGAAACCTACCCAACCACCAGGCAGCATAAAAGCGCAGACCTAAATCTGCACTTTCAAGATTAGCGATCGCTTGTTCTACTGTTAAAGATTCACCATCACCAGAGTTACCTGTCGGTGATAAATCTTCAAATTTCTGCGGACTAGAATTCATTATGAAGAAGGAGGATCGCTTTGTTCGCTATTTGTTTGAGGTTCAGCGTTCAATGGCTGAATGCTGACTATTTTGCCACCCAAGCGAGTAATTCGCTGCATTTCTTGATTCATCCGGTTCTCAGGTACTGTGAAAAACACAGTGGCACTAGAACGAATGGGATAGTTGGTTTTTTCAGTTTCTTCGCTTTGGCGCAGACCCACTACTTCATACCGAAAGTAGCGACTACTCGTTCTACTACTAATTGGCCCAACCATAAAATTAATTCCCTATTCTAAATTGTCATTAGTCTTTTGCCTTTAATAATGACATCGACTAATGACTATTGACTATTGACACTAAAGGGGTTTTACACTAGCTATTTTACCACCTTGTTTTACCACTCTCTGGAAGTAACTAGATAGTTCTTCATAAGGTATGATCACTGCTTGATTGACGCGGCGTGTGCTGGGATACCCAGCTCCAAAAACACCTGCTACTTCAATACGGTAAAGTCTGCCTTCTTTACCAAAGGTTCCCGCACCACCAAAAGTACTGTTGGGGGTAACGCCTTTTTCAGAAGCAACGTATGAAAAACCTGAAGAAGCACCAGAGGGAGGAACAACGACGGATGCGCTATTGCGGCCTAGTTCGCTAGCAAGGCGGGTGTCTTTGCCTTTGAGTTGGGAGGTATCGCTACTGGCATAGCCGCGATAAAGTTGAAATATCCGGGTAAATCCGACAGTTTTTTGTCCTGTTTGGGTTTCAAAGCCGCGATAGTAAGGTACTATATTTTCACCAAAGTTAGATTGATACTCTGGCGAATCAATATAAGAATCGATGTCGGCTTCATATCCCTTGGTTTGATACAAGTCTAAGTGATAGACGACATCAGACTCATCATAAGGGGCACGACCCAACAAATGTTTGTAGTTCAGTTCGATGACGCGAGTTTGGAAGTTGTCGTAGAAAAACTTGGTTTTGTACAGTTCCGATTTAGCTAGCTGACGTACAAACTCTTGCACTGTAATTTTGCCATCACGGAGGATCGATTCAGCACTTGTTAGGCGGTCAGATGCCAATATATAGTTGTTGCCCAAAACTTGACGATAGACGGCAGCAATTACTCTTTCGATGTCTTCTTTGGTTGCATTCGGACGCAATTCCACAGGAGACTGATCGCTAAAAGGTTCTGTTCCCAGGCGGGAAGCTGCTGTTGTAATAGCCATTGGTAATTTTCCTTTTGTAATTAGTAGTTGGAAAAATTAGGAGTTAGGAGTTAAGAGTTAGGAGTTAAGGCTAGGAATATAGTTAGGAATTTAAAACTCATAACTTCTAACTCCTCACTCCTCACTTCTAACTCCTCACTCCTAACTCCTCACTTAATTCCCGATTCCCTATTTATACGGCTGTAATGCTAATAACCTTACTACCCTTGCGATTCAACTGCTGCAATTTACTAGAAAGTTGCTCGTAGGGTACGATCAATTCCGCAGTACCGCGCCGTACTACAGCTGAGTTTGGGGAAGCTGCTTGTAGTACTCTGATCCGGTATGTTTCGCCGCGACCACCTGTAGAGAGTCCTGTTAAGGCTCCAGCAGAGACTGGATAAATGGGTGAAGCTAAATTCTTAGCCACTTCCCAAGTGAGGCGTCCTTGTTTTTGTCCTTGAGCGCGATCGCTATTGGCATAACCCCGATACAGTTGGAACAGTCGGCTATAGCCAACGTTTTTCTGTCCTACTTGACTTTTAAAGCCTTTATAGTAAGGGACAATATTTTCGCCAAAATTCTCTTGATATTCTAATGAGTCAATGTAGGAATTAATCTCAGCTTCATAACCTTGTGAGTTGTAAAGCTCAACATGGTACGAAATCTCTGACTCATCTTCTGGGGCACGCCCCAATAAATGCTTATAATTCAACTCGATAAACCGAGTTTGGGAGTTGGAGTAGAAAAACTTATCCCGATAGAGTTCTGATTGAGCAATGGCTAGCACAAATCCCCTAACGGTGATTGCACCTTGCTGCAACAGTGATTCTGCACTCTCTAGACGGTCTCCTTCTAGTAGATATGCATTACCCAAAACCTGACGGTAAGCCGCCCGGATAACCACTGCCACATCCGCTTCTGTTCTATCAGGGCGTAGTTCTACTAGTGCTGAATTTTCAAACGCTCCAATCCCTAATCTTGCTGCTTGTCCCAAAGCTGCCATCTTTAACCTCCCAGTTTTAACTGCAAAACTGAAAATTTTTTAGAAAAATTTTTTCTAGTCTTTTAACAGTCTTTTTGAAATTGACACTCACCTTGCTTTAAGTAAGGCGATTTTTAAGACATAGCTGCCTTAATATCCTGTTTCCACAGCTTCCCGGCTCACCTTATCGGTTTGGCAGTCCCTTATGAGGGAGAAACCTCCAGACGTTCTCTGTCAGACACTGCTCGTAGCTTGCTTCTCCGTAGGGGATTTGACTCGCTAACGTTGCGCCAGCGTCTTTCCTTCAGAACGCTATGTGTTCGCGGAGCGTCTTGTCAGAAAAGGGAGAAGATTGCGCTCGCTGCCTCACCACATTTGCCACAAGGGCGTAGTGATATCTCCTTACGTTATTTCGGGCGTATACTTTCCCTCAGTCCGAGGGTAGGTTTTTAAATCTTGTACTGACAAAAATATTGTGCCAATTGACGGTAGCTTAAAAGAGGCACTGGGTTGTGAACTTTCCCAAAGTTGTAGCAAATACCGTGCTACCTCGGCAGCTTTCATCCCTGTTCTAAAGCAAAAAATACAGAACTACGTTCCTCTTTCTCCAGGGTTTTCAGCTAGCTTTTCTTAAAAAACTGCCCGGAGAGGTAAACAACTCATAGAACTCCTTTGTCATAAGAGCTGATTTCCTCTCCGGGCTAAAGAAACACTCTAGCTTAGAGTATTGATTACGTAGTCGATGTAGGAATTTGCTTCAACAGCTGGGTCGCCGCTAAGACCGTGGTTAGCTTTGATGTACTTGAGAGCTTCAATGTACCAGCTAGGAGAAAGATCAAAAGTCCGGTTGATTTCAGCCAAGCCAGAAATCAAGAAATCATCCAAGGGGCCTGTGCCACCAACAACTAAAGCGTATGTGATAATCCGCAAGTAGTAGCCAACATCACGTACACACTTGCCTTTACCGCGCGCATCAGACGCGAAGTTAGGGCCTTGCTGTTGAGTGGTGTAAGGGAACTTGTTATACACCGCTTGAGCAGCACCTTCGGTCAAGCGTTGAGCATTGGCGCTCAATGCTTTTGCTGCTTGTAAGCTAGCAGGAGCTTGGCGGAAGCGACCAAAAGCAACTTGAATTTCGGTGCTGCTGAGGTAGCGTCCTTGAGAATCAGCCGATGCAATTGCTTCAGTTAGAGGTGTTTTTGTCATTTTGGTATTTCCCTTTTACAAACGTTATGGTTGAAATTTTGTTTTGTCCTATAGACAGGACAATTATTTAGTCAACATCAGCAATGCTTGCTTTGCTTAAGCTACAGCAGCAGCAGCACGATCGAAATAGCTAGCTATTTCAGATGACAAAGCACTGCAATCGCCTCTGGTGATATTGTTTGTATCGTTGACAATTGCCAAAGAAGCTTGTTTCAGCTTTTGAATACCAACAGCAACTGAAGCTCCTGGAGTTCCCAATGCCAAGTAGGTTTCCCGCAATCCATTGAGGGCACGATCGTCTAGTACGCTAGAATCGCCAGCAAAGATAGCGTAGGTGATATAGCGAAGAATGATGTCCAAGTCTCTGATACAAGCAGCTGCACGACGGCTGGTGTAAGCATTACCACCGGGAGTGATCAATTGGGGTTGTTCTGCCCACAAATCACGAGCCGCAGCAGCAACAAGAGCTGACGCATTGCTGGTAATACGGTTAACAGCATCTGCACGCTTGTTACCATCTTTGACTAGTTCGCTCAATGCATCCAATTGTGCATCAGAGAGATATTCGCCGCGTGTATCAGCTTGGGAAACTACTTTTGCAAATGCATCTAAAACCATTGCGTTAAATCTCCTAATTTGCTTGGTTAAGAATAATTGGACTCAAAACTGAATGGTTCAGTTGATTTTTGATGTCAGCACTGCCTGACGAGTTACGAAAGGTTTAAAACAGACATCCAAGAAATAAGTTTACGATCTCCAGGCTTTCAGATTAAAACTTTTGTTAAAAAACTTCAAACTTCTATGAACGACTGGAAAACCTGATTAAGATGTTGTTTTTTACTTCCAAGTTCTCTTTATACAATGCTGCTGTATCATATTTTATTACAAATTATTATTATGTTTGTGAAAAATAGTTACATAACTTCATATTTCTGTCTCTGTTTAGTTTATGAGCCGAGCGCTGCTCCTGTGGGAGAGCAATAGGTGTTGTATAGCAAAGTGCTGAGTGCTGTTAGCGGAAGCGGGGCGTTTAGCCCGTGCTGAGTGCTGAACAAAAACCCAGTCGTTTCAAGCCTTTGAGCAATCAACACTGTCCTAACCTATGTGACTACAGTTGTAGTTATGTCTTATGTGTCTTATGTAAAATTACTCGAATTTATTTTGGAGAAAGGCAATAACGCGCTTAAATGCTTGGGGGTCTTGGTAAAGAAAGCTATGACCGCCCTTAAAGAACTCTAAATACGAACCTGGTATCTGTTTGTGTATCGCCTCAAGATTGGCAGGAGGAGATATGCCATCGTGATGACCGCCGCAGATATAGACAGGAATATGCAGTTGAGAAAGTCGATTGTATGTATCGTGAGCAGCACGAGCCTCAAGCTGGCGACGACGCCCGACTTCACGACTTGGTTCCTCTCTACCCGCTTGAGAAACTGCTAGTGTCAGCTTCACTAATTCCTGAAATTGTGTAGTTCGGCTAGAGAGCCAAGCTTCTTCTTGCCAACGGGTATCAGCAATTGTGATTTGCCGATAAGCTAGTTCTTCGTTAGGTAGGTTCGCGAGTTCATGTAGTGGATATGACGAGCCACCAGCACCGCCACTACTAGTACAGGCCAAAACAAGACGTTTAACGCGGTGTGGATAGCGCAGTGCCAACTCTTGGGCTACCATACCCCCAAAGGAAATTCCGATGACATGAGCGTTTTCCCACCCGACTGCATTTAACAAAGAGTCTGCATCGGCGGCGTAATCTGCTATGGTGTAGGGAATATCAGGTTTTGAAGTTTGACCCAGACCGCGCTGATCGTAGGCCAGGATTTCAAAGTGTGGGGCTAGCGGTGAGTCAAAAATAGTCGGCGATCGCTGCAAATGTGCTCCAGTACCACTGATACTGAGCAGGCGTTGACCAGTGCCACGAATCTCATAATACATTTGCAGGTTACGAACAGATACAAATGGCATGAGTATTTTTCCTGATACATTTCAGCTAATTTGGCTAAGGGAGCGATCGCAATATTTCTAAATAAGCATTCTCCTTGAACTATCGTATGTTGTTATACACATTCCAGTACAATTAGAATCCTTAAAGGGTGCGCAAGTATAGCACCCTTTAATATTATGATCTAGTATTGACCCTACTCAACCCTGAATTCTGATTGCTGATTACTGCGTAAATTAAGAATTAGTCATTACACAAGTACTGAGTAAAAGCCTCACCCCTCGCGATGCCCTGAGCTTGCCGAAGGGTAAGCGGTCTTTCAACCCAGCATCTCAGCACTCAGCACTCAGCACTCAGCACTCAGCACTCTTCATTACTTCCTAATTCCTACCAAACACACTGCCAAGGGCACGCGCCATATTTTGCGGCTGCATTGCATCCATTGCGGCGGTGGGTTCGTAGCCACAATGAACCATACAATCGGCACACTTAGGATTACCACTCTTCTGGCCGTATTGACTCCAGTCAGTTTGTGCGAGTAATTCTTTAAAGGTAGAGTAATAACCTTCGTTCAGCAGATAGCAAGGTTTTTGCCAACCGAGAACGCTATAACTAGGGCTACCCCAAGGCGTACATTCGTAGTCTTTATCACCAGTGAGAAAATCTAGGAACAAGGGATTGTGATTGAAGTTCCAGTTTTTTTCACCACTTTTGTAAGGAGCCAGAATTTCTCGGAAGAGGGCGCGGGTTTGTTCGCGGTGGAGAAAATGATCTTGATCTGGTGCCCACTCGTAACTGTAGCCAGGAGAAATCATCATCCCGTCAGTATTTAATGTTTCCAGAAAGTTAAAGAACTCTTGTATATCTTTAGGTTCAGTACCTTCAAAGATAGTGGTGTTAGTAGTAACACGAAAGCCTTTAGCTTTAGCGGCGCGAATGGCTTTGACAGCAATATCAAAAACACCTTTGCGATCAACACAGTGATCGTGCAACTCCCGCATTCCATCTAAATGCACGCTGAAAGTTAGATAAGGAGAAGGTTGAAACTTATCCAGACTCTTCTCTAACAACAAACCATTGGTACACAAGTAAATATATTTCTTGCGCTCAATTAATCCCTGGACAATCTCATCAATTTGGGGGTGCAGCAGAGGTTCTCCGCCAGGAATGGAGACAACCGGTGCGCCGCACTCTTCCACTGCGGCAAAACACTGTTCTGGGGTGAGATTTTGCTTTAAAATTTCCTTTGGATGTTGGATTTTACCACAACCAGTACAAGCGAGATTACACCGAAAAAGAGGTTCCAACATCAACACTAAGGGGAAGCGTTTACGTCCTTTCAACCGCTGTGTAACAAGATACTTCCCAATATCCATAGCTTGTTGTAGATTAACTGCCATTGTTGCGATCGCTCCTCTTTTAAAGATAAATGCACCACTTTTTCAACCCCAAGATTTATCTATGGGGTCTTAAATTTTGAATTTTGAGTTTTGAATTTTGAATTTCCCAGAGGGGTTGACATATCCCTGAGCAACAAACCAATCCACAGCATCTTTGAGTGCGGCATTAAGCGAAGATTGGGGTAGACCCAATTCTCGTACAGCCTTTGAAGCATTGTAATACATAGGTTGTTTCGCCATGCGAACGCCATCCAATGGTACTGAGGGCGATTTCCCTAATGGTGCGAGAATCTTTTCATCAACCCAGGCAACACTCAGGGGCAACCAAGCGGGTACAGTTTGTTGAGGTGCGCTAAGACCTGTGATATCGGCGAGTTGTTCGAGTAGTTGCTTGAGACTGAGGTTTTGATGACCTAAGATATAGCGATCGCCAGATTTACCCCGTTGCAAAGCCAGTAAATGCCCCCATGCCACATCCCGCACGTCGATAAAATTTAGACCAGTATCCAAGTAAAAAGGCATTTGCCGTCGCAAAAACCGCAGTATTATATCACCCGTCGGTGTAGGTTTGATATCCAACGAGCCAATAGGACTGCTGGGATTCACAATAACTACTTCCTGACCTGTAGCAACGGCTTGGATGGCTTCTTGTTCAGCCAGAAACTTAGACTTTTTGTAGTCACCCACTAACTTTTCTAAAGGACTCTGATGTGTTTCATCAACAACTTCCCCTGACGATCCTACCCCAATAGCTGCCACCGAACTTGTGTAGACGGTGCGCTCAATGTTAGCTTTGCGAGCTGCTGCCAACACATTACGCGTACCCAAGACATTGTGACGGTGGAGTAATTCACGGTCTGTTTGCCAGAGGGAATAATGGGCTGCCACATGAAATAGGTATTGACAACCAAGCATCTGTTGCCAAAGATTTGGATCGTTCAAATCGCCTTTGACAATTTTCACATCCAGAGCGCGTAGATTATCCAAATTGCTGGTTGAGCGTGCCAGCGCTTTGACTGTGTAACCCTCTTGCAGCAACAACCGTACCAAGTGGGCACCAATAAAGCCCGTACCCCCCGTGACAAAAACCTGCATTAAGCTGCCCCCCTCTTCTTAAATCGAGGAAACCAATCATCCAAGATGGTATAGACGACTGGCACAACAATCAAACTGAGAATAGTTGAAGTTACTAGTCCACCTGCGATCGCTACAGCCATCGGCGATCGCAATTCGGAACCAGCACCAAAACCTAATGCGATCGGTAACATGCCTAAAATAGTGGAGGCCGTGGTCATCATAATTGGTCTGAGGCGCACTAGTCCGGTATTGAGGATCGCCTCGGTACGGTCTAAGCCAGCATTGCGTAACTGATTGATATAATCTACAAGCAAAATGGCATTTTTATTTGCCAGCCCTAGCAAAAAGACGAAACCGATCAATGAGATCATACCAAAGTCACTCTTAGTAATCAGTAGCGCCAACATTGCCCCTACTAGTGCTAAAGGTAAAGATACACCAATCACCAGAGGGTCTACCCAGCTTTTGAATAGTAAAATTAGGACTATGACAATGCACAGGGCAGATAAAGCCAGAGTAGTACCGAAACTGCTAAAGACTTCACCTTGACGGGCAGAGTCTCCCCCTAAATTTAAAGAAACATTAGAGGGTAACACCGCGTTTGCTTCAGCTACTACTTTGTCAGTGGCATCACCCAAAGACAGATTTTTGCCAAGATTAGCACTGATGTAGGCCACCCGTTGATTATTCAGCCGCTCGATCTGAAAAACCGTGCCCTGTGGATTCGTTGCACCTGTAACTGTAACATCAGCGAATCCTGGTAGCCTTTGAATCCTTTCTTTAATGGCTTTGACTGCTTTGCTCAAAGCTTGGAGATTATCACCTTGTAATGCTATCTGGAGGGGTTTTTGACCGCCAGAATCAACAAATTGAATATCTTCAATACTAGTAGTTACCCCAGAAAGAACAGGTAAGGAGGAGCGCAACTGATCCTGTAGTTCGGCAGTTGTAATTGTGCGATCGCCCTTTAACTTTACATATAGTATTCCTTTATTCGGCTCACCCTCGCGAGAACCAACGGTGGTAAATACCGTTTCAACTGCCGGTGATTTTCTGACTACATTTTCTAATTTCTTTGCAACCTCAAGAGAATCGTTCAAGGGGTTAGGAATTGGGGACTGGAGACTAGGATTTCTCCCCTGCTCCCCTGCCCCCCGGTCACTGAGCGTAGCCGAAGTGCTGCCCCCCTGCCCCTCGGTCACTGAGCGTAGCCGAAGTGCTGCCCCTCCGCCCCCCTGCCGCTCTGTTCCACTAGGAATACTCGGCAAAGGAGCCGTATAAGCAATATTAAATTCGCCGCGATCGAGTTTAGGAATAAATCCTTTGGGAATTAATGGAATCAGTGCTATACCTGCGATGAAACTGAAGACAGCTAACCCGATAACTATTTTCCGGTGATTTAAAGACCAACTCAGTAAATTTCCGTAAAATTGAGTAAAAGCTACCCAGATTTTTGCTTCTCGACGCGGGGAGAGTGAGGATTTAGGTTTCAGCCAGTAGATAGCCAGAACTGGAGATAAAGTCCGAGCAACTAGCATAGAAGCCAGCATTGCCGCGGATACAGTGATGCCAAAAGGCTTGAAGAACTGACCAATTACCCCACCCATTAAACCTATGGGTAGAAAAACTGCTACTGCTGTTAAAGTGGCGGCGGTAACTGTCAACCCAATCTCATTTGTAGCTAAAAGCGCTGCTTGGCGAGGAGTTTCCCCATCGTCAACGTGTCGCATAATGTTTTCCACATCCACGATCGCATCATCAACAATGCTACCAATCACCAAAGCTAAAGCCAGCAGGGTGATTGTTTCCAGGTTGAAGCCGAAAATCGCCATGACGATAAACGTCGCCAGCAAAGACGTGGGAATCGCTAAGGCAGAAATCAGAGTTGCCCGCCAATTCCACAAAAAAGGAAAAATTACTACGATAGACAATAAGACCGCTTCCAGCAAAGCATCAATTGTTGACTGGGTGGCTTGGCGGATATATTCTGCTTGGGTGGCAGCTAAGGTGAGTTTGACATCTTTAAGGGTAGAGCGTAGCCTTTGAACTTCTTTCTCAACCTGACTCACTACTTCCAAGGTGTTAGCACTACCGCGTTTGATTACCTGAAATGCTAGTGCATCTTGACCGTTAAACCGGACTAATGTTGACCCACCTTGAGGGAGAGCTGTTGCACTTGCATTTGCTGGATTTACCGGAGGAATTGCAGTCGCAGCGCCTAGTAGTGAAACTTTTAATACTCCTGGTAATTTAGCGATCGCACTGACAATCTCATCTTGCGCCAACTTCGTCAAATCTTTGAGATTCCGTGTAGGACTCTCTATGGCATAACTAATGGCGGCTGACTCGTTTAGATTCAGAGGAATAATTTTAGAAGTCGCTCCTTGAGGCAAAGTTAGTTGCTTTAGGGCAGTTTCAACCTTTTTGGTCGATGTTTCTAAATTCGTCCCAACGGCAAAAGAAAGGGCAACAGCTGTTTGACTAGGATAGGTTGATGAGCGAATATTTTCCAGTCCTTCCAGAGAGCGGAGGCGTTCTTCTAGGGGTTTAGTGAGCTTCGCTTCTGTATCCAGGGCAGTTGTTAGGGGGGCTGTAGCATTTACAACCACCACTGGAAAGGTAATATCTGGAAACAAGGCATACTTAAGGGAACTGAAAGCCAGAACACCAGCTACCGTTACGGCAATCCAAAAACTCACCGTCAGCCACGAAAATTGAATCGCCAATTTGGAAATATTGAAGAGTTCTCGTGCGGATTTGGAGTTATGAAGCTTTACCATCTTGGAAAATTATCGTGTGGATGACACAATTATTTAGTCATGCTACAGCAATCATCTTCGGTTTGCGAATTTTGCTTACTACTAAACGGCAATATTACTTATTGTCACTCAGATATGACCCAATCTTAGTTAGTGGTTACGCAGCGACGGTGAGCAATCGTATTTTACAAACTGCGTAGGCTTAGTCGGTCGTAGATCAATACTTCTCGGTTAAGCATTTTTAACTCGGAATCGGGTTTGGGGTAAAGGGTAAGGGTTAAAGGTTTTTTCTTTCCCTTTTCCCTTTCCCCTTTTCCCCTGAACCGAGAAGTATTGGGTCGTAGATATCGCTCTCTAAGGTAAAGAAGAATCGCGCCACGCCCATCTACTCCAAACATTAATTGACCGTTAAAACTTGAAACTATCGAGACTAGTGCCTAATTTTTTGCCCGTTAACACAATTTTGGTGCCTCAAGGAGCAGAATATAAAGCTGTGTGTCGCGGATTAAGCGGCATTACTGCCTCTATCCCAAAAGTAGTAGCCATACCTGTTGGAATGAAGCCTTTACTCAAATACCTGCAACAAGGACAATTTCTGACTCCAAAATCCAGAGTGCTGATTATGGGTATATGTGGCAGCTTGAGCGATCGCTACACAGTTGGCGATCTTGTGCTGTATCAAGATTGTGTTTATCAAGGAAAGCAGCAAGAATGCGATCGCACTTTTACAGCACAATTGCACTCTTATATATCAGAAAAAGTATCTTTGGTCAAGTCACTGACAAGCGATCGCGTAATTTGGTCTGCATCCGAAAAACGTCGTTTAAGTGAGACTTTGGTGGCTGATGTTGTTGATATGGAAGGATTTACCGCTTTAGAATTTTTCAATGCCGCTGGGGTGTCTGTGGCAATGCTGCGAGTAGTCAGCGACGATTGCCAGCATAATATCCCTGATCTCACACCAGCAATTAACTCTGATGGCTCTCTAAACCCTTTTCCGTTAGCGATCGCAATGCTTCGACAACCCTTTGCCGCTACTCGGTTGATTCGAGGTTCATTAACAGCATTAAAGGTGTTAGAGCAAGTTACAAATCTACTTTTTTCAGGCTCTAGCAATAAATAATCTGTTGCGTCTTTACAGTCATTTTTAGATAAATAACTATACAGTAGGGGCACAGCTTTGCTATGTCCTTACAAAATATAGCAATCCTAAATCATTTGTGAAAATACCTTTTTAGTCTGTTGGCATTTTCTGTGTCTCTGCCATTAGTTAGAAAAAATGATTTTTCACTAATAAAATCGAATTTACATATTTTTTACTCTTACATCACCTGAAGAAAAACTAATAAAAATAAAAATGATGTAAGTATTTATTATGAAATTTTTTATGAATAAGTTTTACATAAACTTTATAGTTAAACATATAAATAGAAACCTAGATTGGGAAGCATAATATATAACCTTATCAGGGTTGGGTTCCATGAGAGCTAATTGCACTGAATTGTAAATCAAAAATACCCTTTTGCCAGAATAGCGCGGAACTAATTTACCAACTATCAAACGGAATTTATGAAGCTCAATCACAAGCTCAATCTATACTCGTTCCTAGCTAGTTTTCCATTACTCAAAAAAAGTTACACCGCTAAAATTATGTTGGTGGCATTTTTGGGTACTCACATACCACTTCTAACCTTACTCTTGAGTTTCGTTATCTCAAACTCCTATTCCTTGGAGATGGCGATTCGAGTTATGCTTATTGCTCTGTTGGCTACCTTAGCGGGTACAGCCGCCACCCTCTATGCACTACACCACCTCCTCAAACCGGTTATTTTGACATCTGCAACATTGCAAAATTATCTAAACACCAAAACTTTACCTGAATTGCCCACAAATTTTGCTGATGAAGCCGGCACATTAATGGCGGATACTTCACAAACTCTTTACAAATTAGATGAATTAATTCATTACATCAGTAATTATGACGATCTAACTGGATTGCCCAATCGTGATTTATTTCGCGATCGCCTCCATCAGACTCTATCTCAACCTGAAAATAACCAGCGCTTTGTAGCAGTCTTTTTACTAGGTATTGATGATTTCACTGCTATGAGTCATGGTTTGGAGCATGAAACAACAAATTTGTTGTTAAGAGCAGTTGCTCAGAGGTTATCACTCTGCATGACACAAACAGATATTCTTGCCCATTTGAGTGGAGATGAATTTGCCATTGCCCGCATAGACATTATTTCTTTTGAAAGTGTGATTAAGCTATCTCAGATGCTGTTAAGTACTCTGAGCAAACCCTTTTCTATAGAGGGTAATTTGATTCATATCACCGCCAGCATCGGTATCACAATTAATGGAATAAATGAGTGTAATAGCATAGATCAACTTTTGCAACAGGCTCATATAGCGCTGTACCAGGCGAAGCAGCAAGGGCGTAGCAAATACCAATTTTATTCACCGGAAGTTAATGCTCAGTTACAGGAGCGAATAACTTTAGAAAATGAATTATATGGGGCGCTTGCACGCAATGAAATGCTGGTTTATTATCAACCTCTGATTGATTTACACAGTGGACAAATTACAGCTATGGAAGCGTTGGTTCGCTGGCAGCATCCTACATTAGGTTTGGTTTCTCCAGCAAAGTTTATTCCCATTGCAGAAGGCAATGGTTTGATCCTACCAATTGGTGAATGGGTCTTGCGAACTGCTTGTGCCCAAAACCGTGCTTGGCAGCTTGCTGGATTTAACCCAATTCGGATATCTGTAAATCTGTCAGCTCGACAGTTTGAACTACCGAATCTGGTTGAGATCGTCAGTCAAATTCTTGAGGAGACTGGACTCCAAGTATCTTATTTGGAATTAGAAGTGACAGAAAGCTTCTTGATGGCTGATATGGAACGATCGGTTAAAACCTTAAAACAATTACGAGAACTGGGTATATGGTTAGCTCTAGATGACTTCGGTACTGGTTATTCCTCCCTTAACTACTTGAAGCGCTTTCCTGTGAATATGCTCAAGATCGATCGCTCATTCGTACAGGATGTCACATCTAATCCTGATAGTGCTGCCGTCACGAATGCGATTATTGCCCTGGCAAAAAGCCTGCGGTTAAACATCACGGCAGAGGGTGTGGAAACCCAAGAACAGCTTGACTACTTGAAAATGCAGGGATGTGATGAAGGTCAGGGTTACTACTTCAGTTGTCCTGTACCCGCTGATATAATTACTCCGATGTTGCAGAAAACTTCTCAGCAGATGGAGAAAATTCCAGCATAAGTGGATGCCTAAGCCAGAAAATACACCCCTGATAACGTTTCACTTGAATTTTGCTAGAAATGGTTATCAGGGGGCAAGTTAAGGAGGCAGCTATGCTGAAGGAATCCCCATAAAAAAATTTAGGCTTCCACCGTGAGCCTCAGCCGAACGGACATTAACAAGGACGCTGTATTTCTTGCGCCTACTTAATAAAATACATATTTTTTTGTTTTTCATAAATAAATTTAGTTGCTCTCAGACCATTTTGCCTCCAGAGAAAATTCTTTTCTAAAACCTCCTGCCTGGTTGTTGAGCGGCTTGCCTTGAGCGAAGTCGAAAGGAGTCGAAACACTGCCCCCTGCCTTTCTTCGATGACATAAGCAGAGAAATCCAGGATTAATAAGGCCAATAAAAGGTTATTTATTTTGAAACTGTGGAAAGCTTTGCAACCATGTGAGCACGAGATGAAACCTCAAGTTTGCGAAACATCCTTTTTAAAGCTTGCTTGACAGAGTTTTCAGTAATCCAAAGCTCAGCACTAATTTCTGCATTGGTTTGTCCTTGAGCCACCAAGGAAGCAATTTGCATTTCACGAGGCGTTAAACGGTCTGTCTGTAATAATGGTTGTTGCAATCGCGCCATTGCCACCCAAGTAGAAATGTGCAGACAAAGCGCACTCAAATCTGTAAGATTTTGTGAATTAAATGCAGGCATTCCTTGCTGACGTGTCAAACCTACTACACCCACTAACTCACCATTGCTGACAATTGGCCCTGCCATGACGTGCCAGTGATCGGCACGAGGACAAATCAATTTCCATGTTTTAGGTTCTACTACCAAAGCTTCATGAACAGGGGCATGGCGTTCTAGTAAGTAGCGTGCAACTGGATTATGTTGAGGTGATAATGCAATTTGCAGTGCTTTGTCAACTAGAGAAATTTGGGCAAAGAAAAACAGCCCACATCGTGTAGCTGAAAAATACTCACTCATTTCTGCGGATATGTGCGATCGCAACGTCTCTTCATCTTTAGCTTGAGCAATTGCATGAAACAGAGTTTGTAAGGCAATCATGATTGGCAAATTGTACCCTTTCGAGGTCTAGGCGCAGTATAGCAACCAGACTTATCTTAGCTTTAGTCATTTGTCATTTGTCATTTGCCACTTGTCATTAGTTTTTTTGGGCACTCTCTTGCGAGGTATGTACCAAAAAACTCTTTATCAATGACTAATGACCAATGACTAATTTATTTGCTTTTTTTGGATTACTTAACCATGACTCTAAATCCTGGCATTGATGATACACAGATATCCGGGCGCTGGATTCAAATTAGTTTTTTTATCGCAGTAGTGTTTTTTAATCTCTGTTTAGCAATCCAAGTATTCAGTGTTGGACTGGCTTACTTTTACAACTCTAATTGGTGGAACCTACATATCTGGCTCGTGCGAGGATATAGCGGACTCTCACTAATTTTGTTGATATGGGTGTTTCTAATGCCGTTTCCTTCAAGAGTCCAGCGCCTTACAGCAGGTATTCCAGTGCTGCTAGGACTGCAATTTCTCACAATTCACTTGAAGACTTCTTTTCCTTTAGCAGTCTTCCATCCACTTATCGGCTTTTCCTTATTCTCTATTTCTACAACCCTAGTTCATCGGACATCTCGCATTGTATTTCCCAACCACAACCAAGACTAAATCCTTAACTTTCAATTCTTTAAGGATAGATTTCATAGCAACTTTCATCAGGAGATTGATTCATGACTTACTCACAAAAACATATTATTGGTTTGGTACTTTATCCTGGCATGACAGCACTTGATATTGTGGGGCCTCAGACAGTTTTTAATTCGCTTCCTAGTGTCCAGATCCACCGCATCTGGAAAGCTTTAGACCCGATCAAAACCGATGACGGAATGATGATTTTGCCCGATACCACCTTTGAAAATTGCCCACCTTTAGACGCAATCTGCGTCGGCGGCGGTTTAGGACAGAGTGCAGTAGTAAACGATCCAGAAGTGCTTGAGTTTTTCCACAAACAGGGGAGCACGGCAAAGTTCATCACCTCTGTGTGCGGCGGGTCTGAGTTTTTAGCGAAGGCAGGACTACTACAAGGCTATCGAGCGGCGACTCACTGGATGATGCGTGAACAACTCGCAATGTTGGGCGTTGAGGTCGGAACGGAGCGAGTTGTGATTGACCGAAATCGCATAACTGGTGGGGGGGTTACGGCAGGCATTGATTTTGGTCTAACGATCGCTGAAGTCCTTTGTGGTGAAGAAGCCGCCAAGATCGCTCAACTATTAATGGAGTACGATCCAGCTCCTCCATTCGATGTCGGTTCACCCGAAAAAGCGGGGGCTGAGTTAGTCAACAAAGCGATGTTATATGCTACGGGGACATTGGGTTTAAACGTAAAATAGGCAGTCTGACATGACCACAAATTTGGAAATTGAACGTGTTCTCACACGTTGGATATAAATCCGTTTTTATACGACTTAAACTGTCTTTAACCTCTGCTTGATTGCTCAGTTATTAACGATTGGGGTTGCCTAGTTCAACGATCCTGCCTGGTGGACTATTCATTAGACCTCTTGCAAAAGTCCCTAACACCCCACCCCCAACCCCTCCCCGCTCTTCGGGAGGGGAGACAAAGCGTAGCTTTGGCGGGGTGGGGTTCTTTCTTATTTTTGATTTATGCAAGAGACTCCATGAGCTGCGCTCACAAGGAACAATGAAAATGATCTTGGAACGATTTTGCGTTGTTTCAGCCTCTATTTTCAAGGCAGGTCTATTCATGTTTGGCTCGTGCGAGAGTACAGTGGACTGTCCTTTTTATTACTAGGAGGGTTGTTGAGCGCCCCATTTCAGACAGAAGTTCTGGGTATAAAGCAGCATTCGTACAAAAAAATGTATCGAAATGTGCTATCGACGCGATCCAACGTTTCTCCTGCTTCCTGAATTTGGATGCTCTCAATATTCCCAATAACCGCACCTTTGCCGACGGACACCACTACCGCCATCAAGATTAAAATCTCTTAACCTTTCGTTACACTAGAGACATCAAGAGGGAAGAAAGCAAACCTCTCGAAGCTGAAATCAAAGGTGAACGACATGAATGGCACAATTCGCGTTGGTAATCTCTTCGGAATTCCCTTCTATATCCATCCGTCATGGTTTTTAGTTCTGGGTTTAGTAACTTGGAGCTATAGCAGTGGACTGGCGGCGCAATTTCCCCAATTGTCTGCGGGATTAGCTTTGCTACTAGGATTGATGACAGCGCTGATGTTATTTGCCTCTGTCGTCGCCCATGAATTAGGCCACAGTTTTGTTGCGATTCGTCAGGGAATTGATGTCAAATCCATCACGCTGTTTATATTTGGCGGTTTGGCTAGCTTAGAAAAAGAGTCGAAAACTCCAGGTGAAGCTTTCTGGGTAGCGATCGCCGGGCCAATGGTAAGCTTACTATTGTGCGGTATCGTTACAGCGATCGGTGTTACTTCTGCTGCATCAGGGCCGTTAGCTGCAATTCTTGGTGTTCTAGCTTCTGTTAACTTGGCATTAGCGCTATTTAACCTGATTCCTGGCTTGCCCTTGGATGGCGGAAATATACTGAAAGCAATTGTTTGGAAAATTACAGGTAATCCTTATAAAGGTGTAACCTTTGCTAGTCGAGTTGGACAAATATTTGGTTGGGTAGCAATTCTTTCCGGTGTACTTCCTCTACTATTATTTGGCAGCGCCGGTAACTTCTGGAACTTGTTAATTGGCTTCTTCTTGTTGCAAAATGCTGGTAATTCAGCTCAATTTGCCAGAGTCCAAGAAAAACTCACAGGTTTGACAGCCGAAGATGCTGTAACTCATGACAGCCCGATTGTATCTGCTAATCTTACTCTGAGAGAGTTTGGCGATGAGCGAGTCATAAGTGGGCAAAACTGGCATCGGTTTTTAGTGACTGATGATGATGGACAATTAGTAGGTGCGATCGCAGTTGATAATTTAAGAACCATCCCCACAGCACTATGGTCAGAAACTCAAGTTAAACAAGTCATGCGACCAATTACTGAATCTACTACAGTCAAATCAGATCAACCTCTGCTGGAAGTGATGCAGTTACTCGAACAACAAAAACTATCTGTGCTTCCCGTGATACGTGAGAATGGCGTCCTAGTTGGAATCTTAGAAAAAGCTGCAATTATTCAGCTACTTCAAAGCCGAACCCAACCTAACCCTGCATAAAGACGCGATGAATCGCGTCTATCAAAAAACGGTAAACCTTTGTAGAGACGCGACAAATCGCGTCTCTACATTTTTATCGCCCAAATTTTTGATTTTTTTGAATTGGTATAAGTTCAAAAATCAAATCGGATTACTATATTAGGACTCCTATTTAATTTTTGAACAAGACTCACTACCTATCTATCCCTTTTTTCAGTTTTCTATTGCCTATTTCTATAAATTAGACATCTGGTGAAAAATAATGTATAGACATAGCAGTGCTATATCTTTACAAGGGTTTTGAAGAAGTCATAATTTATAGGCTTTTAGTATTTTTTTTCCAAAAATTTTTACGAGATATTAGGTATATCCCTAGCAAAGATAGACCCACTACTGGCGCAGGTTCGGGTATATTTTTGATTTTGGCATAAATAGCTGTTGTAGTTGTAGCTTCTTCAAAAGCCTTAATACTTATCTGGCGACCGTCTAGATTAAAGCCGGTTAACTCAAGGATATATTTATTACTTCCAAAGGTGAAACTGCGATTACTCGAATTTGTGTCTAAAAATACTAGGTCTGCAATCTTTTCAGGATCTTTTAAGTCGTTAGGTGTATTTACTAAACGCAAGTTGAAGTCAAAAACTTGGCTGATTCCCACAGGAGGGCTGAAGGATACATTGAGATTTAAAGGTACAAATTCAATGCCTGTATCGGGGACTATCTTTCCATTAAAGTAAGTTAAATCAGCTATTTTGAACACAGAGTTAATATCCGCAGAAAATGAAGTTCCATTAGAGGTTAGTTTATTTGGAAGTCCTGCCGACAAATTAGCTTTACCCCAAGTAAATGTGTTACTTCCCACACCTGTATATATGGGATTAGTATCGCTGAGTCCTGGAGTAGGATTTCCCCATGTCGCACTAGAGATGCCAGTAAAAGTTAGAGCTTGTGCTTGACCAGAGAAACCAAATCCTGTGGTCGAACTCACAAAAAAACTAGATATAGCAGTAGCCAAAACAAAACTTAGTTTCATAATTCTAGGTTTTAACGTTCATTCTGGAGCTTCTTTCAAGTAGATATTCAGTCTACCTTAGTAAATTTACGGAAAATACGCCAATGTCTTCTTGTATTTTTTATAAAGTCTTTATGTGTGTTTCAAAATAATTTAATAAATAATTTATATTTATTAAGTTAAGATTATGGGTTGTTAAAATATATTTCACTAGTTTGTAATTAGTAAAAGAGTAAACCAATTGCAAAATTTCCCTAACACGCTACCTCTCAGCAAGAGTGGAGACTTTGACGTAAGTCAAAAGCGGAGTAGGGTTCTTTTTTTGATTTATGCAAGAAGTCTAGTAATTACGTAGGCGTAGCCCATCGTAAACATTGCTACCTTACTAGACTTCCCAATAAATTGTCAAGCTGATATGAAGTTACAGTTTTTTGACATTCTCCGCACTATGGGGAGCAATGGGATTCATAATTTTGACAAAATCTCTGGTAACAACTGGCTAGGAACTTTAGACAAAGCCAGATTTTGTCCCTGTATCCCTAACTCATTATGAAAAGCACGAATAGTTTTCACCACATAAGCAAAGGTTGTTTGATAAGCCTCTGGTTGTTTACTTAATCCGTTTAAGGCTTGCAAATGGTTATCTAATGCTACTTCTAAGTGTTGAGAGCGTGTTGCTTTGTCGCCATTAAAAGACTTATCTATTACTAGCTGATAATGTGCTAGTCCCAGGTTATTGTGAGAGGCAAGCAAATCAAAACTTAAAGAATTACCGCTAAGTGAGTGAGCCAAAGCTATAGCTTCTTCGTAAGCGCTGATACATAGTTGCAGATATTTTTGCCGTGCCTCTTGAGTAGTCTCAGATAGGTTTGCTAAATGCCAGTAAGCAGTACCCAGATTATTTTGTGTAGCGGCGCAGGCACTGGGAACATTAGCTGGAGTGCGATACTTAAGAGCTTCGCTATAAACATCTATGGCTAGCTGGAGGTTTTGAGCAGGTTGTTCGTATTGTGCCAGATTCCAAAACGCAGTACCGATATTGTTTTGAATCATCCCATACTTCAGCGGTTCCTCTTCAGGGTTGTAGTGTGCAAGCGCTTCATTGTAAGCTGCGATCGCTTTCTTTAAATGCACAATCGGTTGATTGTATTGCCCTAAATGCCAGTAAGCAGTACCCAAATTATTTTGGCAAGCCGCATACTTTAATGAATCCATATCCGCTGTACGGTAGCTGAGTGCTTCACTGTAAGCGAAAATTGCTTGTTGCCAATTTTCCGATGGGTGAGAGAAACGAGCTAAATCACCATAAGCTGTCCCCAAATTATTTTGCACACGAGCGTAAGTTTCCAAATGTGTCTGGGGCGAAATTATCTTTAACGCCAACTGATAAAATTCTATTGCCTGCTCTATATAAGTTTGTCCCTCTTCAGAATTGGGTGGTGTGCGGTATAGCATCCAGTAGAGTGTACCCAAATCATTCAAGATATCTGGAAGTTGCGGTGAGCTTTCGTCATAGCTAATTGCCTCCTGATAGGCAATAATTGCCACCATCAGGTTTTCTAGAGTTGCCTCTCCTTGCTCAATGCGAAGACGGTATAAAGTACCCAAGCGATGATAAGCCTCTGCCAGTATCTCCTCTGAAACAAGATTTTCGTGTAATTCTTCAATCTCCAATAAAATCTGCTGTGGTTGTAAGGAATCCTCTGTATTTTGAGCAGTATTTGTATTAATGGTTGCTATTACTAGCTCCGTTAACTCACTGTTAATGTAAGATAAAGATGACAGCGATCGATTATTACTCCCACTACCAGACCGATTTGTAGATTCCTGTTGTTGTGGCGTAGCCTTCAATAAATCCGCCGTTGATGGTGGAACTTCCTCAGTTTTGTGTACGCGATTCCCTTGTATCTCTACTGGAAAATCAGAATTATTCTCAAACTTGAACTCAGTGGCTGCGGTTCTGAGTTCTGCTTGGTTAGCTGATTCATCTAGAATCGACTGCTCAATATTCCCTAAATCCAAGCTTCCTGAACGTGAAAAACGTTCTGGATAGGCCAAATTCTGAGTTGCTGGTGTGGGTTCTCCAGCAAACACAAATACGCCAGTACGACAACGCCAAAACTGTGGTGCTGATTGCTTAATAGCCGATAACCAAGGACGTGGTATCCACAAAAGCAAATTAGATTCTAAGAATCGGCTAGATTCTTGTGTAGAAAAATATTGTTCGCTTAAGCGGAGATAGTGCAAAAATAAACGCTGTGTTGCAACTGGTTGCTTAGTGAGATGCTCCACGCCGACAATCTGAAATGCTGGTACTGGAAAAGGCCTTCCAGGACTATCTTTTGATGCCCCAACTATTGGCGGTGGATAATTAGTCAACCATTGATTAATCTGGATTATGGGATTGGGATCGTTTAAATTCAAACGCAACGTGACTAATCGCGGATAAGCTGGAGTGCTATTTTCCTGAGCATTTGATGATTGATATAGCACCTGTCCAACAGGATAAGCCAATGTAGAATGCAAACGGGCTGCCACCTGATTTCTTAAGTATAAATCATCACATACTGCTAAAAGAATTTGTCGTCGTAAGCCAAGACTTAAGGCAAGTTTCAGGCGGTGGTATACTTGCCGATTCCAAGTAGAATTATTGTTGGGTGCAGTATCATTCACGCTCATAGTGGCTAAAAAGCCAAAACATAGTACATATCACCTTTCTGGGTGCATTCAAGTGGGCTAAATTCATAATAAAAATGATTTTTAATAAGTAGATATTGTGCTGCTCAGGATGTATTGAGCCTTCAATTATAGTAGAAACAACAAAGTATAATTATATACTTTCATTCCTAGTTCGATTTTAACAAAAAATAAAAAAGCAGGCCCCTTTTAAAATCGGAACCTGAAAAACTATAAAAAAGATGAAGTTTTCTTAAAATGTTTTACGATCAGCTGCTCTTAGAAACAAAGAAGGCGACTAGAATCAAGCCGGCAACCAAAGCTGTAGCGGCAATTCCTAGTAAGAGATAAGTTCGCTTTTGCCCTTCCGTGGGAGGTTCTGCTTGATAAACCTTTGGTTCCCGGGCAAAATTATTCAGAAGACCGCCTTCTTCATTGGTATAGGGCATGAATGAATTCCTTTATCTTTATCGTTAATTTAATGTTACATAAATGCTAAATCTGGTCTTAAACTGCTAGATAAATCGTTACATTTTGGATTGGGGACTAGAGGCAGAGGTGGAAAGGGGCAGAGGGGAAAGACTTACTGCTAGTTCTCCCCTACTCAATACTTGTCTGGTTTTGGGGGAAAGGGATTCATGTTAAAGGGGAAAAACCTTATATATCGAGCCTTCCAATCCTTTTCCCCTTACCTTTTTCCCTTTAACCGAGCAGTATTGCTGCCCTGCTCCCCTGCCTTCCCAGTCCCCATTCTCTAACTAGTAATCGTCCCAGTTAGAGGTGAACTAGGACTAGCGTAATCTTTAATAGGCATTCTGCCAGCAAGGTATGCTAGACGACCAGCGACTGTTGCTAAATTCATCGCACGAGCCATTGCTGCTGGTTTTGGAGAAAGAGCGATCGCACTATTAATCAACAAGGCATCTGCTCCCAATTCCATTGCCTGAGCGGCTTCTGAGGGTGAACCAATACCAGCATCTACCACCACTGGCACACCTGCATTTTCGATGATTATTTGGATATTGGCAGTTGTTTTCAGTCCTTGTCCAGAACCAATTGGTGATGCCAAAGGCATGACTGTAGCACAGCCTACTTCTTCTAAACGCTTAGCTAACATGGGGTCAGCATTGATATAGGGCAATACTGCAAAGCCTTCTTTAACTAGTTGTTCTGCTGCTTGCAATGTCCCAATTGGATCTGGGAGTAAATACTTAAGGTCAGGTATTACTTCTAACTTTATAAAGTTATTATCTTCTTGCCCCAACAATTTCGCCATTTCTCGCCCTAAACGCGCCACCCGAATCGCCTCTTCAGCAGTTTGACAACCTGCGGTATTAGGTAACATCCAGATTTTCGTCCAATCCAAGGCTTCAGCTAAACCTTCATGTCCCGGAGCCTTGGTTTGTACCCGTCGTACTGCTACGGTGACAATTTGGCAATCGCTGGCGGCGACGCTTTGCTGCATTTCCTCAATGCTGCGATACTTACCAGTTCCCGTCATCAAGCGGGATTGGAAGGTTTTGCCAGCGATAATTAGTGGGGAATCGGTAGAGACGCGATTAATCACATCTGTGGGGAGTGGGGATATAGCAGAGTGATGTCCGTTAGAGAAATTAGCAGAGTGAGTCAGCATTGGGGTGGAGGTAGATGACTTGGACTGGAAGCGCGAATAGTGAAAATCAGCAAGTAGGGGGTCAGACTTTTGCTCTAAGATTAAATCGGCAATCAAAGCGGCGGTTACGGGCGCAAGTAGAATTCCGTTGCGGTAATGACCCGTAGCAAAGGTTAAATTTTGACAGTGGCTAGTGCCCAAAATGGGTAATTCGTCAGGGGTGGTTGGGCGAAATCCCCACCAAAATTCCTGGATGGGATAATGCTTTAATTGGGGATACAGGCGGATGGCAGCTTGTAATAATTTTTGAATACCTTCTGGGGTGTTGTTGGGCATAAAGCCAACGTCTTCACTGGTTGCGCCAAGAACCAGGCGATCGCGTCTTGGTACGATGTAAATATCCTGCCCGAACAAAACCCGCTTCAAGGGCAATTCCGGCGAAACTTCTGGTATCCGCACACTCAGCATTTGTCCTTTTCTGGGTAGCACAGGTAGCGGTAACAATTCATTTGACCAAGCACCTGAAGCTAAAACATAGTGCGCGGCGCGAATTATTCCAGCATTGGTTTGCACGCCAACCACTTGTCCTTGCTGCTGTAAAAATCCTTCTACCGTAATACCATCTTTGAGTTCAACACCAATAGATTCAGCCGCCGTCCGCAATACGTGAGCTAGAGCTTTATTATCAACTTGGGCGTCTTCAGGATACCACCAGCCACCAACTACCTCTGCTCCCAATCCTGGCTGATATTGATGAATTGCCTCTTTATTTAACCAGTAAGAGGGGGATGAGGGAGATGAGGAGGAAAGACTTTCCCCTCTGCTCCTCTGCTCCCCTGCTCCCCTGCCCCCCTGCCCCCCTGCCTCTTCAAAGACGGGTGCAAGGATACCACAGGCACGGTAGCCAGTATTTAAGCCGGTCAGTTCTTCTAATTTGCGCGTCCAGTCGGGATATAAGGCACGCGATCGCCAACACAAAGAACGCATTGCTTCATTAGCGATGTTTTCTGCATCTGGTGCCAACATCCCGGCGGCGGCGTGGGTAGCGGCAGCGTGGAAGTCACGACAAAGCACGGTGACGTTTGTCCCGCGCAATTTTAATTCAATGGCGATCGCTAAACCAATAACGCCGCCACCAATAATCACAGTCTCACTAATCATTAGTCATTAGTCATTAGTCATCTGTCATTAGCCATTTATCATTAGTACATAACTAATAACTCATAACTCATAACTCATAACTTATAACTTATAACTTGTAACTAAAGACGGGTCTGAAGAAGGATCTGATCGTTACCACAAGGCGCGAATTGGTTCGTTACCTTGATTTGGATCGCTAGATGGTGTGCTTGTTTGTGAAGAATCTGTATTATTTTCAGTTGAGTCATCAGCAGAATTCTGAGCAACGTTACTCCTGTTGTCAGGTCTTGGGGCTATAATACCGCGTCTATTTTCGTTGGTTTCAGTTGTTTCGTTTCCTTCTGTTGCAGTTTCTTCATTCTTGCTGCCAGCACTGCTATTAACATTGATATTAGCTGGCAGGACTTCTGATTTCTTGTCACTGGGAGCGTTCGCAGTTTGTACGCCCATCGGAAAGTTGATGCCCAGTAATGTACCAAGCAGAATGGCTAAACCGCCAGCCATTAAAATTAAGGGTGTCCATCTACCCATCTTGTCTTAACTCCTTTTTAACCTTTTGGTGTCCACACTATTCGAGAACCTTGTCCCCAAAATCCATCAAACTTTGTCACTTTCACATCGCCTAAAACCTGAGTTTGACAGGCTAAACGTAAGTCTGTTGTAGGAGAATGGGGAGGAAGCGAACGCCGTGTTCGATCGCGCCAGTTCGCTGCTGAGACTTTGCCCTCTACCTTAACCGCGCAGGTACCACAACTGCCAATGCCCCGACAGTTTATTACCTTAGCACCGTCATTGTAGAGGTCAATACCATTTTGCAGCAAAATCTTGCGCAGATTGCTTCCATGCTCGCAATCAATTGTTTTACCTTCAGCTATTACTTTAGGCATTTTTAAATTGCCAAGCTGGCTTTTTGTTGTATATTGACACATTGCCTCGAAAGTTGTCTCGTCGGTCCCAGTTTTATGACCACAAATTCTTCACCTCAACTTTGGCTCTATGACACTACATTACGGGATGGCACTCAGCGCGAGGGGCTATCTGTATCGATAGAAGATAAGTTACGCATTGCCCGTAGACTCGATCAACTGGGAATTCCCTTTATTGAAGGTGGTTGGCCTGGTGCCAATCCCAAAGATGTACAATTTTTCTGGCAACTCCAAGAAGATCCGCTCAAACAGGCTGAAATTGTCGCTTTTTGTTCGACTCGACGCCCCAACTCTACTGCCGCCACCGAACCGATGCTACAGGATATTTTGGCGGCGGGAACTCGCTGGGTAACGATTTTTGGCAAGTCTTGGGATTTACATGTGACAACAGGACTCAAGACGACATTAGAAGAAAATTTGGCAATGATTCGCGACACCATTGAGTACCTCCGTTCTCAAGGGCGCCGCATTATCTACGATGCCGAACATTGGTTTGATGGCTATAAGCACAATCGAGATTATGCTTTACAGACATTAGAGGCTGCGATCGCATCTGGTGCGGAATGGCTAGTCCTCTGTGATACCAATGGTGGCACTTTACCCCACGAAATTAGCCAAATTGTTCAAGATGTCATTAGTCATTTGTCATTGGTCACTTGTACTGAGCGACTTGTGCCGAGCGAAGTCGAGGTAAGTCGAAGTATTTGTCAACAACCAATGACCGAGGACAAAGGACAAAGGACAATGCCCCAAATTGGAATTCATACTCACAACGATTCGGAAATGGCGGTTGCTAACGCAATAGCCGCCGTGATGGCAGGGGCAAAGATGGTACAGGGCACAATTAATGGTTATGGTGAACGTTGCGGTAATGCTAACCTCTGTTCGCTAATCCCCAATTTACAACTGAAGGCGGGTTACAGTTGTATCACAGAAGACCAGCTCACACAACTTACAGAAGCTAGTCGTTTTGTGAGTGAGGTAGTCAACCTCGCGCCAGATGAACACGCTCCCTTTGTGGGACGTTCGGCTTTTGCCCATAAGGGCGGTATTCATGTATCAGCAGTGGAACGTAATCCCCTAACTTACGAACACATTCAGCCGGAACAAGTCGGGAATCGTCGGCGCATTGTGATTTCGGAACAGTCTGGACTGAGCAATGTTTTAGCCAAAGCCCGCAGTTTTGGCATTAAATTGGATCAACAAAAAGCAGAGGCTAGAGAAATTCTCCAGCGCCTCAAAGATTTAGAGAGTGAAGGATTTCAATTTGAAGCAGCAGAGGCCAGTTTTGTGCTGTTGATGCATGAAGCTTTGGGAGGCCGCCAAAAGTTTTTTGAAGTCAAAGGTTTTCAAGTCCACTGTGACTTGATTGAGGGGAAAGAAACTAGCAATGCCTTAGCTACAGTCAAAGTCGCTGTTGACGGGAAAAATATTTTGGAGGCGGCGGAAGGTAACGGGCCTGTGGCAGCTTTGGATGCAGCTTTACGCAAGGCTTTGGTGAACTTTTATCCCCAAATTGCAACCTTTGATTTGACAGATTACAAAGTGCGGATTCTCAACGGACATACGGGCACTGCGGCAAAAACTCGTGTGTTGGTTGAATCAGGCAATGGTCGTCAACGCTGGACGACGGTAGGGGTTTCTACCAATATTTTGGCGGCTTCCTATCAAGCGGTGGTGGAGGGATTGGAATACGGTTTGTTATTGCACTCCCAAGCCGAAGCAGCCGTGAAAGCTTCTAGTTGACAAAAGAGATATGTAGTGTAGGTACGGGTCGGGGAAAGGGGAAAGGGGAAAGGGAAAGGGGGAGAAAAAACCTTTAACCCAAACCCAGTAACCTTTTCCCCAAAGGTAATTCTGAGTTCAAAATACTTATCCGAACCATATTTATGTAGTGTAAGGAAAAGTTTGCGTTTTTTGATCGTCAGAAGCGATCGCCAAAGTGCGATCGCTTCTGACAATCTATTAAGACTTTTATGCTTATGTAGCGAAAAAGTCGTTGTAAATAGTAGCTCTACCAATTGCGCCATCCACCTTTGGGTGCAACTTCATTATTAGACTTCAGCCCGTGACTGTGCAACAGAGTTTGATATTCGGTGCTGCTTGCCCAGCGGTCAATTTCTCGCGCGCGCAGTACTGGCACTGGATGGGTTAATTGGGCTGTACGGGCAGCTTTGACCATTTCACCCAGTTCTGTCTTGCTAATATCATCGTAAGCGCGGGCTTGGGCAACAAAGGCATCGAGATTCAGTTGGGGCGCTAAGGTGGGAGAACCACCAGCCAACTTCATCAACACGGACATAACCACTTTCGGGTCTTGAGTTGCTAGTAATGCGGCGCGATCGCAGGTAAACTCAGCACAACGTACCCATTCCAAAAGTTGCGCCTGTATGGCTTGAGCAACAAAGGTGCCGACATTGGGCACAATTGCCGCAGCTAATATTAATAAATTTACAGGTGTCAGGTAAACGCTATGGTCACACTTGAGATGTCCCAACTCGTGGGCGATTACTGCCTGTATTTCCTCTGGTGTGAGAATATCAATCAGCGAAGTGTGTAGCACCACAAAAGGCTGCTTACCGCGCACAGCAAAAGTATAGGCGTTGGGAGCCGGATGTTGCCTGACGTACAACTGGGGAGGCTCTATATCCAGGATTTTACAGGCATCTAACAACAGCTTGTATAAATCGGGTAGTTGCTTTTCACCCACCAAAATGCTAGAGGCAATATTTTCCACATAGAAAACCTGCTCTGCCATTGGCCCAAGCCAATTTCGCACCAACATATCTATGCCTGGTATCTGCTTGAGCGCTCTGGTAGCTTCCAGGTCTAATGGATGACGAAATGAGTCAGCTTTTAAACCAATCAGCGGGGTTTTGAAGAAAGACATAGTGCAACAAGCTATAAAAAAATACAACTGTGGAATCTGGCTGGATAGATAAACAGCCTCCCACAGTTAGTATAACGATTTCATTAAGGGGAGCAGTATTTTTAGTTTCTCGCGATCGCAAACTCTTAAAACTCTTATTCGTCGTTGAGAAAACTAAGCATGAGACCAGATTTAGTGACACGATCAAAGAAGGTCATGTTTTTCTGTTGTCACTATGAAGATATTGGTACTGAATGCCGGATCGAGCAGCCAAAAGAGTTGTCTGTATGAAATTGCAGATGAAACTCTGCCTAGCCAAGCACCCGAACCCCTTTGGGAAGGGAAAATCAACTGGACTCAAGATCGGGGTGTGGCAGAAATTGAGGTGAAAACTGCTATGGGTGAAACGCTGCAAAAATCAATCTCTGGTGATTCTCCACAGGCGCACCTCACCGATATGCTCGATACACTTAGTCATGGTGCTACCAAGGTAATCGATCGCTTGTCAGAAATCGATGTGGTGGGGCATCGAATAGTACATGGTGGAGAAGATTATCGAGATAGTGTGGTAATTACGGAGGATGTCAAAAAGGCGATCGCCGATCTATCTAACCTTGCTCCAGCGCATAATCCAGTGGGTTTGGAAGGCATAGAAGCAATTGAACAAATCTTAGGAGTCACCCAAATAGCAGTCTTTGATACCGGATTTCATGGTACTTTACCCGATGCAGCAGCAATCTATCCCGGCCCATATCAGTGGGTAGAGCAAGGTATCCGTCGCTATGGGTTTCATGGTATTAGTCATCAATACTGTTCTGAACGTGCTATCCAAATTCTCGGTCGAGATGTTGCATCTGAGCGGTTAATTATCTGCCATTTGGGCAATGGCTGCTCTTTAGCAGCGATTAAAAACGGTCGCAGTATTGATACTACTATGGGATTCACGCCCCTAGATGGATTAATGATGGGTAGCCGTTCTGGTTCAGTCGATCCGGGGATTCTGATTTACCTGTTGCGGCACTGCAATTACTCTGTAGAAAAGTTGGATGAGTTATTAAATAAAGCTTCTGGGTTAAAGGGAATTTCGGGTGTATCTAGCGATGTGCGTGAAGTGAGAGAAGCGATCGCTCAAGGTAATTCTCGCGCTCAACTGGCGTGGGATATTTACGTACATCGCTTGCGTTCTGGTATTGGCGCAATGCTTACTAGTTTGGGCGGATTAGATGCTTTAGTATTCACAGCAGGTGTAGGTGAACACTCTCCAGAAATTCGCCAAGCCGCCTGTGAAGCCTTGGGATTTATCGGACTAAAAATAGACCTTGAGAAAAATCAACAGCAACCTGTAGATGAGGATATTGCTACATCCGATTCAGCAGTGCGGGTATTAGTTATTCATACTCAAGAAGATTGGGCGATCGCCGAGCATTGTTGGCAAATATTGACAAAGTAAAAATAATCAAAAAGCCAACCCCTTTTAGAAGTTGGCTAAATTGCAGCAGATTTCAAGTTAGTCAAGTCCTGAACAGCTTCATATCGAGTCTCCAAGGTTTTAAAATCAGTTCTTGACAAGCCAAATGTTCAGCTTCATACTTTTTAATCACTTTAGAGAGACAATATTCAAAGCTCAATTCTGAGTAAAGATTTTGGATTTTACTCTAGCGATAGTGAAAGAAAGAGAGTTAAATGGATTTTATTTAATTTAAATTTCTTAATAAGGGACGCATAATCAATTTAACAACTCGCCCCCATGTAAAGTTTAAAATGTACTCTACAAATTTTGGGGTGATAAGTGAAAAAAGCGGCAAGAATAAGGCAGTGAGATTACTAAAGCTAGTAGTAGCAACAACAACACTAGGGATGAAACAAATCAGCGTCCATATCAACCTATTTATAAATTTAGAGTTTATGGAAGTACGACTTTGAAATTGATTAACGACTATATAGCGAGTAGTAGCAAATAATATAGTTAACCCTAACCAAGCAAATATTACTAGCATCCAATTTGCTAGATGGAGATTGTAAACTAGAAAACCAGCAGGAAAGAGAAAAGCTATCTCCCAAACTAGCAGATTTAATTGAGTCCGAAGACAGTTTAGTATTTGCTCAATAAGCCAATAATGCACATAAATAATATTTAAACACTGAGGATTTTGGATAAAATCACTCCTAATTTTGTGAATTATATCGCCATAAAATAAAATATTGCTTTGTAAAATAATATCTTGTTCTTTCCAAAAATATAAAGCTGATGTATCTTCTCTATAATAAGAATTAAAAGTAAGTCCATACTGTAATCTCGATTTATTTTGTAATGATTTACTCCAAAATAATTTGATAAACTTTACGATAAAAGTATTGTCGAATATTTTAAAGTTGTTTTTATTAACTACTAATTTAGTGTATGGTGTAGCGTTCTTATTAAAGCAAATCTTATCGCTAAAACAATTGTAATACCAAAGGTAAGCTAGTAGCTTTGGAGGAATGTACAAAGAGCAGCCTATTTCTCGTGCTTCCGCAATTTGTTTTAAAACAGTCTTATTCAGATAAAAAGTATACTGTCCTGGTTCAACCTTAATTTCAAGCTCAATAGGAGTGCCTTGAGGTATTTGTACAAAGAAAGGGAGTTGAACATCAGCTTCATTGTCTGTGTGTGTTTGTTCGGCGTTCATTGTCGGGATAATTTTGCGATATTTTGTACAATACCAATCAGAAAATCTAGTGTTCCACGCCACTGTTTCTCTCCAGCAACTACCCCTTCATTATGTATTTTTAGGATTAAATCTCTATCTCCTTCAGGTAATTGAAATAGCTTTTTATGATAACGACTAATAATATCTCCATCTAACTGCATAACAGTTTGAGCATAAATAATATCAATATCTACGGTGGTAATGTTATCACTATTAAGTGCCGCTTTGAGTTCAGACATTTTCCGCAAGGTACGAATAAATTTATCATTATTTAAAAGTTCTTCAATCTCTTTCCACCTTTGCTGCAAACTTTTTAGATTATTTTCTTCTCGATCTGCAACAGGAGTAGGAGCAGGCAATATTGGTCGAGCTAACTTTATGTATACCTCATCAGTTGGAAGAATATTCGCTTTATGTTCCACTTGATATTTAAGACGCTCTTGATATTGGATTATTCTGGAGTCTGGGTCACTACTATCATTGCTTTTTTCCAGAAGAATGTAAAAATATTCTCTTTCAAGTTGCGAAAATAGACTTGTATAACGCTTGCGTAATTCTTGAGCTTGAGTTTTTTCTGGTTCTGGTAAATCGTCTGGATTTGGAATTCCTTTGACATCAAAGTAGTCTTTGTCATTTATTGAATAAATCTCTTCATACGCTTGCCAAGCATTAAATTTTGCGCCAGTAATTTGCTCCACAACCATTGTATTTATTTCTAAAGCTGTAATATCATCAACTAATTCATGTACAGATGAGACTACTTTCTCTAGCAAATCTTTGGCTTGTTCTTGAATTTTGTTAGGCATAGTCATAATTTCCTTGATTTACTTAAAGCAAATTAACCTACAGGTTTGGATAAATTCCTATTCTGTAGGTATTTTAGTCTAATTAATATCAATAATTACTGAGGACGGGATAACGATTGTTGTGAAGTTTTACGAGATTTCATAATTTCTATAAAAAATCCATATAACTTTTGCAAACTTTCTATATTTTTCTGCATAATTTCCCGGCTTTCTTTGATTTGAGTTAGATGAAATTCGCGAAGTTCTGTATATGGGCCACTCCCAACAAATTGACTACCAACTTCATTAGTTATATCACCATCAATTAGATTGATTATAGTGTGCATTCGATTACCTGTTTGGGCAATTTGCTGTCCTTGCAGTTGTTCTAAGTGAGTAGATGATTCTGGAACCCAAGTGGTAATTTCTAACTCGACAACTTCAACTATTGCTGTTTGAATAGCATCAATAATTTCATCAATGTTGAATCCTTCTCCCTTACTATTCAGCTTCTTAACTTTGATTTTAAATTCACTACTTGGTTTGCTATATTGACTATTAATTTCCCAATTCTCTATGGATTGACCATCAGTTTCTGGGTTTTTATTAAAAGTATTATTCACCATGATGTTTTAGAGGTTACAGACAGATTTCAATATAAACAAGATACAACTATAGGTTATGTCAAAATTTTTCAGGGTTTTAATAAAAAAAAGTAATTAAAGTCAAAACAACTTAATATTTAAGAAATTTTTACTAAAAAAATTATAATTTCCTACAGCCAAATTTATTTTAGAAAAAGAATAATACCATTTTAGATTTTGGAATAATTGCGTTGCAGCGAATCTAGCACTACCGTAGGATTTCCCCATTGTCCTAAGTAGCGTGATTCTGAAATAATTATTTAATTAGCTTTTGGGCGTTTACTTCAAATCAGTATAAATTAAATATTGCTTTTATACAAAGAATACGTAAATATATTTTAGAGCAAAGATAAGTTTAAAGTATCAATAAGCACTAAATAATAAAATTAGTTTATTTAAGTCAACTTTTTTATCTTACCAAGCAAAGCTTAGACGCACGAGTAGGCCTGACTTTTCTTATAGCACTATGTATACAATGATATAACTGCGATCGCAAAGCCAAGGAAAATATGTTGTTATCTCGTCAAGCTTTTGCTACACCTTTTGTAATTTCTATGTGTATTTTAGGAGTTGGCTTGATTCAATTCCCCAAATTGCAAAAACTAATAAATAGAAAACAATCTGCCTCTTTAGAAACTCTAGAGAAAGAAATAAAATCTGAAAAGCTCCGTCTTAATTTTCTCGAAAAAACGCCTAGTTTTGGTTACGATAACTTTATTGCAGATTTGGTATATCTCAATTTTCTCCAATATTTTGGAGATGATGAAATTCGGGATAAAACAGGTTACAGTTTAAGTCCAGAATATTTTGAAGTTATTCTAGAACGTGACCCGCGATTTTTAGCAGCGTATCACAGTCTTTCGATCAGTACTTCATTATATGCTGGTATGCCAGAACGTGCGATCGCACTATCAGAGAAAGGCTTAAAATCACTATCTCCCTCAGTTCCCGAAAGGTCTTATTACGTTTGGCGTTATAAAGGAGTTGATGAGTTATTATTTTTAGGCAATGCGAAAGCTGCCCAACAGTCTTTTGCAACGGCGGCAAACTGGGCTAGTAAATTTTCAGATCCAGAGAGTCAGCTTATAGCTAATACTTCCCAAAGAACTGCTGAATTTCTGAGTCGAAATCATAACAGTAAATATGCTCAAATTTCTACATGGTCAATGGTTTTAAATAATCATGTTGATGAGAGAACTCAGAAACGCGCAATTAGAGAAATCGAAGCTTTGGGAGGAAAAATAGTTACAACTCCTGAAGGCACGAATAAAATTATATTTCCACCTAAAGATTAAGTTATTGCAAGTGTAATCGAAGATTATATTCATTCAATTATTTTCAAGTTTCTCATACATGATTTATTAGGGTAATACTGATGTCAATAAAATTGGCAGAATCTGACTTTCAAATATTAGGGTGTTTTCCTGTTATTTCTCAGTTGCGCCCGCACCTTGAGCAGGATAATTTTGTAGAACAAGTTCGATATCAAATGAAAGAAGGATATCAACTTGCATTCTTGGAAGTAGAAAAACAAGCTGTAGCAGTAGCTGGATTTCGCATTTCTAATTGTTTAGCATCGGGAAAGTTTTTATATGTTGACGATTTAGTTGTTGATGAGTTGAAACGGTCACACAGCTATGGTCAACAATTATTTCAGTGGCTAATTAAATATGCTAAAAATCATGAGTGTAAACACCTGAGTCTAGATTCTGGCGTTCAGCGATTTGCAGCTCACAGGTTTTATCTCATGCAGCGTATGAGCATTACAAGTCATCACTTTTCAATGGAGTTGTAGCAATAAGCAATTTGGTTGTGACAAATAATATTTTTTGGTATGACGGCAAGTTAATTCACTCTCAAACCCTAGAATTAAACATTAACGATCCGGGTTTACTTTATGGGGCAACTATTTTTACAACATTGCGGGTTTATCAGAACTCGCTAGATAGTAATTTAACTAATTGGCAAGCACATTGCGATCGCTTGCTCTTCTCACTACAAACTTTTGGCTGGCAGCAACCCGATTGGAACCGTCTGCGTCAAGGCGCTCAAATTCTTCTCCCACACTTCCCCGTTCTCAGAATTACCCTGTTTCCTGATGGACGAGAATGGATAACTAGTAGATTATTACCACAAAATTTGATAGAAAAACAAAAAAATGGTATCTCGTGTGCAGTTGCGAGTCCTGAATTTTCTCGCTCGCTCCCCTCTCATAAAACTGGAAATTATTTGAGTGCTTGGTTGGCAAAAACTAGCTCAGATGCTCAAGAAGCAATATTAGTCGATGCTCAAGGAAATTGGCTAGAAACCAGTACAGGCAACCTTTGGGGATGGTACGATCACAGTTGGTACACGCCACCGTTGACAGCCGGAATTTTGCCAGGAATTGGGCGATCGCAACTTGTAAACTGGTTGCAAAACCACCAGCAGCCAGCACGAGAAGAAACTTGGAGCGTCGAGTTAGTCCAGAGATTTGAAGCGATCGCCTACACTAATAGTGTGGTCGAAATTATTCCCATTCATACAGTTCATCTGCCTTCAGGGTCGCTACAATGTAATCCCTACCATCATAGTTTTCAGCTAATAAGGGAGCTTTTTTTAGCATGACAACCACGCCAAATTTGTTATATCTTAAGATAAGTTAACATAATTCTTAATAATCACCTTTCCGAGCAGAGAAGCTAGGCGATTGCGCGAAAAATACCGGAGGATAGACCTTAGTGAATAAAAGATGGAGAAATGCAGGGCTGTACGCGCTGCTGTTTATTGTCGTCATTGCGCTGGGAACAGCATTTTTTGACAAACAACCCCAAAGCAGAGAGACATGGCGATACAGTCGCTTTATTCAAGAAGTTCAGCAAGGCAGAGTAGAAAAAGTCAGTTTGAGTGCAGACCGCTCTACAGCACTGGTTACACCCAAATATGACCCAGCTAAACGGATTGTTACCTTAGTCAACGATCCAGACTTGATTAATACTCTGACTTCTAAAGGCGTTGATATTTCTGTTTTGCCCCAAACCGACGAAGGATTTTGGTTTAAGGCACTGAGCAGCTTATTTTTCCCTGTATTGCTTTTGGTTGGCTTATTCTTCTTACTACGTCGCGCTCAAAGTGGCCCAGGTAGCCAAGCAATGAACTTTGGCAAATCCAAAGCCAGAGTGCAAATGGAACCACAAACTCAGGTGACATTTGGCGATGTTGCTGGTATTGACCAAGCCAAGTTGGAATTAAACGAAGTCGTAGACTTTTTGAAAAACGCCGATCGCTTTACCGCCGTTGGTGCAAAAATTCCTAAAGGTGTGTTGTTAGTTGGCCCTCCTGGTACAGGTAAAACCCTCCTAGCTCGTGCTGTAGCTGGTGAAGCAGGTGTACCCTTCTTCTCAATCTCCGGTTCAGAATTTGTGGAAATGTTCGTCGGTGTGGGTGCATCCCGCGTCCGCGATTTATTTGAACAAGCTAAGACCAATGCTCCTTGTATCGTCTTCATCGATGAAATTGACGCTGTAGGTCGTCAACGGGGTGCAGGTTTAGGTGGTGGTAACGATGAGCGGGAACAAACCCTCAACCAGCTGCTCACCGAAATGGACGGCTTTGAAGGTAACACTGGCATCATCATTATTGCCGCTACCAACCGTCCTGATGTTCTAGATGCAGCCTTGTTGCGTCCTGGTCGCTTTGACCGTCAAGTTGTGGTTGACCGTCCCGACTATGCCGGACGTAGCGAAATTCTCAAGGTACACGCCCGTGGCAAAACCTTGGCGAAAGATGTGGACTTGGATAAAATCGCCCGTCGCACCCCTGGATTTACTGGCGCAGATTTATCCAACCTATTGAATGAAGCCGCAATTCTGGCAGCACGCCGGAATTTGACTGAAATTTCAATGGATGAAATCAACGATGCGATCGATCGCGTATTAGCTGGGCCAGAGAAGAAAGACCGGGTAATGAGCGAAAAGCGCAAAACCTTGGTAGCTTATCACGAAGCTGGTCACGCCTTAGTTGGTGCTTTGATGCCAGACTATGACCCAGTACAAAAAATTAGCATCATTCCTCGCGGTCGTGCAGGTGGTTTAACTTGGTTTACCCCCAGCGAAGACCGGATGGACACAGGTTTATACAGCCGCGCTTATCTGGAAAATCAGATGGCTGTGGCTTTGGGTGGTCGGCTTGCTGAAGAATTAATCTTTGGTGAAGAAGAAGTTACCACTGGTGCTTCTAATGACTTACAACAAGTAGCACGGGTTGCGCGTCAGATGATTACCCGATTTGGGATGAGCGATCGCTTAGGCCCTGTTGCTCTTGGTCGTCAACAAGGTAACATGTTCCTCGGACGCGATATCATGTCAGAGCGTGATTTCTCTGAAGAAACCGCCGCCGCCATTGATGAAGAAGTCCGCAAACTTGTAGATGTAGCCTATACACGTGCGAAAGAAGTGTTAGTGGGCAATCGCCACATTCTAGATCAGCTAGCGCAAATGCTGGTTGATAAAGAAACAGTAGACGCTGAAGAGTTGCAAGAAATTCTGTCGAACAATGATGTGACAACTGCTGCGTTTGCCTAATTTAATCAGAAGTGATGAGTGAAAAACAATTTTTAGCTCTTAACTTTTAAAATTCGGGGTAATTCTGAGATTTTCTAGAATTACCCCGATTTTTTATTTAATTTCTTGGCAAAAGCCCGGCCATGAAGACCGGGCTTTTAATCCGTAATGGGGTTATATTCCCCGGAGGTTCGTTATAAAGTTTCAGTATAAATCGCTAACGCTAATCTGATGATAAAGACTACCACGTGAGCATAATCAGTTCCGGAAAATTAGAAAAATTTTTTTAGATACACCAAAATCAAAAGAGCTATAACTTTGACTTCACAAGGTAAAAGATACAATCTAGCTACAATTTAAGAAGTCTGGATTGTGAAAAAATCCCCGAACCCATTATGTTAGAGTACAATCCATTAGCTTGTTTGCCTTCCTCTGAGGAACTGCCTGACTCTGACGATACCCCTGTGGATAATGAACTACAAGACTTAATTCCTAGTTTACTTAAAGCCGTACTGGCGATGGCATGGGCAGATCGAATGGACTGGTTTTTCGGGGCTGATATGGCTGTTTACTATGACCCCAATCTACCAGCGATAGTGCCAGATGCATTTTTAAGCCTGGGAGTCGAGCGATTTTTTGATGAAAACCTGCGTTTAAGTTATGCAATTTGGGAAGAAAAAAAAGTTCCTATATTGGTACTGGAAGTAGTATCTCAGACTTATCGCGGAGAATACACTACCAAAAAAAACGAGTACGCAAAGCTTAAAGTCTTGTACTATGTAGTTTATAATCCTACTCGCCGCCGCAAGCAACACTTAGAGGTTTATAAATTAGTCAATAACGAGTATCAATTGCTGTCAGGAAATCCTGTTTGGCTACCAGAGGTAGGTTTGGGAATTGGCATAGAACGAGGAATATATCACGGTATCACGCGAGAGTGGCTGTACTGGTATAACGACCAAGAACGACGTTTACTAACGCCGGAAGAACGTGCCCAAATGCTGGCACAAAGGTTGCGCGAACTTGGTATCGATCCTGATTCTCTCCCATAACAACTCGAAATCAGGGGAACTCGAAGATTTTACGAATTACCTTGATTGCGATCGATGCAAAAGAATTTATGCATTCTGTCGCACACCCCTTATGACATCAAATAGATAACTTTCTAAATCTCGATCGGACTAACGTCAAGAGTGACTGGATACTAATCAGTTGGTTAACTTAAACTCTGGATGTCGGTTTCAAAAATAGCCATGCCACAAAGAATGTAGCTGCCGTAAATAGTTGCGTCAAATCCAAAGCAGATAGATAGCCATCTGCAAATGAAGCAATACTGCGATCGGTAATGCCAAATACCCAGGATGACAGCCCAAATAGCCAAATCCCATTCTTGAGATTTCCGACGAATTCTTTAGAGTCCGATCGTTTTTGATCTTTCATAATCTTCTGTTCCGTAGGTGAACAATCTGGTGATTGATGCTAAATACCTGCCATTAGGAATTTTTTCCGATTCCTGACGCTGAATTTACATTTACTATCTATTAACAATATTAATAAATATTTCACCTACTTGACATCCCTACCTAAAGGGACATCTCCTAATGATGACATTCCTCTTTTGGTGCTGTTACCTCCGATAGACGGCAATACGTTGAGTTCTCAGCTTTACAGCGTCAGGTTTGAATACTGAAATCACATGATTTTTATATAACCATATAAATATTTATTTATGCTTTGTATAAAATACCTCATAGGATAGATGCGTTTCCAAAATGTTTTCATATTTCAATTATGTAAAGACTTTGTAGGGTAGCACAGCCAGCTATGCGCCCCTACAAGGAAATGAAATACTTATTTTGGAGTAGATTAATTCCTTACTCTTGACTCAGCACTCAGCACTCTTCACTCTTAACTCTTCACTCTTGATTCTTGACTCAGCACTCAGCACTCTTGACTCAGCACTCATCATCTCACCAACTGCGCGGCAGAATTAAAAAATTGCCGACACAACCCCTTCGTGACTAAAACTGTTGTCAACAAGTTAGCAAAAGCAACCATGAACATAATCAAAATTTCGTAGGAGACAGCATCTAGAGGTTTGACACCAGCTAATAACTGTCCGGTGGTAATTCCTGGTATTGCGACCATACCTATGAGTATCATTTGATTGAGAGTAGGAATCAATCCGGCTTTGATGGCGTCTTTGCGATACTGGCTAACTGCTTGCTCTGGAGTTGCACCTAAGCTTAAATGGGTTTCTATTTCGAGATGGCTGGAATTAATGGTGCTGACAAGGCGATCGCCTGCGATCGCAGCTGCATTGGTAGCATTACCTAAGACTATCCCTGCTAGGGGAATTATATACTGTGGTTCGTACCATCTCTCTGGTTGAACGATTAAGAAGTTGATGTAAAACACTGTCACGGCGGTACTAATTAAAATTGCACCCCACACCAAAGGCAATAAATGAGGAATTTTTTGGCTGATGCGATTTCGTGCGACAATCGCCGTAATTGTCAGCATTATTGCTAATAGCGCCAAAACTGCCCAAGCATTGTCTAAAGCCAAGATGAAATCTAAAATGTATCCCAATACAAGAAGTTGTAAGATGGTTCTCCCAGTAGCAAGGGCTAGGTTCAACTCTAATCCTAATTTTTCCCAGGCAGATAAACCAATGGCGATCGCCATCAATCCCACAGCTATAGCTAAATCCCCGAAATCCAGCTTGATCAGATCCTGCATGGGTTCTCTATTTCCTAATGTTTTCTTCTCCAAGCAGTCTACACAAGAGGAACTTTGATCCGATGTGTTGGATCTTGGTTGATATATATCACTTTCATCAATTCAAAATTCCAAATGGTACGACCTTAACATGGCAAACACCTAGTATGCCTACTATCTGTAAATTAAATGTGCGGTGGTTTACTGCACCACAATTTAAGTAAAAACCCTAATAGATGCGTATCTTGGGCGATAGTCTTTTAGTAGCTCCTCTTTGATTAACAATTCAATCAGCAAAAATTGACTGTCGAAGTGCATCCTTTGTATCTCCCGATAAAATGAGAACTCATGATCCAAAGTGTAAATCCCATCCCAGCCTTTGATATCAAGCAGCAATACACCACCATCGAAGCAGAAGTAAGTGCAGCCGTCTTAGAAGTTTTAGCTTCTGGCCGCTATATTGGCGGCCCCTTAGTCGAAGGCTTTGAACAACAATTTGCCGCTTATAATACTGTTACTGAATGTGTGGCTTGTAATTCTGGTACTGATGCGCTCTACTTAGCGTTACGAGTCTTGGACATTGGTGCAGGCGATGAAGTGATTACAACGCCTTTTACCTTTATTGCAACATCTGAAGTAATTAGCGCCGTCGGTGCAAAGCCTGTTTTCGTTGACATTGACGCGACTACGTTTAATTTGGATGTGGAGCAAGTCGCGGCGGCGATTACATCTAAAACTAAAGCGATAATCCCGGTTCACCTCTTTGGACAACCTGTGGATATGACATCATTGATGGCGATCGCTCAGTCTCACAATTTGTCAATAATTGAAGATTGCGCTCAGTCTACAGGAGCAATTTGGGCCGATCAAAAAGTAGGAAGTATTGGACATATTGGTTGCTTTAGTTTCTACCCTACCAAAAATCTTGGTGGTTGCGGCGATGGTGGAGCAATAACGACTAATGACCCTGCGATCGCCACTAAACTGCGAATACTACGAGATCATGGTAGTAAAATTCGATATTTACACGAAGAAATCGGTGTAAATAGCCGATTAGATGCTCTCCAAGCAGCCATTTTGCAGATTAAGCTACGTTATTTGGATATTTGGAACGATCGCCGCCGAGATATCGCCAACTATTACTATCAGTTCCTCAGTCAACTTCCGGGGATTGTCCCGCCCCAAGAATTACCTGGGGGTATTGGGGTATGGAATCAATACACTATTCGCATATCCGGCGAAGGGCGCAATGGTTCCAGTGCCAAATACAGAGATTGGGTGCGTAGTCAATTGCAAGAACAGGGCGTGAGTTCAATGATTTACTACCCCTATCCTTTACATTTGCAGCCAGTTTATCAAAGTCTGGGCTATCAAATTGGAGACTTACCAATAGCAGAGCAAGCTTGTCATGAGGTTATATCATTGCCTATGTTCCCAGAACTGACACAACAGCAGCAAGATCAGGTGATTTATGCGCTGAAAGAAGTTAGAAGTTAGGAGTTAGGAGTTAGAAGTTAAAAGTTTTGAATAAATAAGTTTCTTCAACTCATTACTCATTACTCATTACTCATTACTCATCACTCCTAACTCATCACTCTTAACTCCTTACTACATTTGCAGTTGCTAAGGCTTCTACTAAGCCACGCACAGCAGCAATCATTGCGACTTCGCTATTGAGTTGATTAATGGCGGAACCAACACCAACACCAGCAGCACCAGCCGCGATCGCTAATGGTGCGGTAACGTTAGAAATGCCGGAAGCACACAATACTGGCACTGACACTACACGGGAAATCTCAAAAGCTGCTGCCAAGGTGGGAGCAGCTTTTTCAATTAATCCTAGAGTTCCGGGGTGAACTGGGTTACTGCTAGTACCGCCTTCGGTTTGGATAATATCGGCTCCAGCTTTCACCAGTTCTTCTGCTAGCTGTACCTGTTGATCTAGTTCCAGGATGTGAGGAACGGTGACAGATAAGGTAATTTCCGGGAGGAGAGCGCGAGTTTGCTTAGTCAGCGCTAGCACTTCTGGAGCCTCAAAACGCCGTCCTTGAGCATAAAAGGAATCGAAATTTCCAATTTCAATTAAATCAGCACCAGCTGCCACTGCTTGCACAAATTTCTCTGGTTCTACTGCTGAAACACAAATAGGTAAATTTGTCAAAGTTTTAGCTAATTGGACTAAAGCTGGATCGGCGGCAATATCGACAAAAGTAGCACCGCCAAATTCAGCAGCTTTGACAGTAGCAGCGACGCTAGCGGCGTCGAAGTTATTTAAACCGCTGATCACTTTTAGAACGCGGCGGTTAGTAAATGCACGTTGGAGTGTGGAATGCATCGTCATAGTTTGGCTTTTGAAGCTACGAAAATTAGGTATATTCTACCGTCCCTCAGTTGATGAGAGACTAAATCACTATAGTAGTTGCCAAATATTGATAATTTTATCCTTATTGCCACTAGTCAAAGTTTTGCCATCTGTACTGAAAGCGATCGCATAAACTTCTAATCCGATCCATCTATGTCTGTAGGGTTTTTACCACTATCCTAGTCAAACTCTAGAGGCCACAAATCTGCAATTGGTACTTCCCATCCTGGGAGCAGTTCGGGAACTGTTAAAATATCGCCATCACGAAGTATTATTGGCTCTTGTCCAAAGTTGTAAACTTCAACAATCCGCTCATCTGGATTGAGCAAAATTCCTACCTTAGTTCCCAAACTCAGAAATTCTTGAATTTTGGCTCTCAGATCCTCTAAATTATCGCTAGGGGACTTCACCTCTACAGTCAAATCGGGAGCCAATTGAGCAAAAGACTTGGGGCTACGACGCAAGCGTTCGGCTAAAACAAATGAAGCGTCCGGTGCGCGCAAATCGGAATTAGGCAACCTGAAACCGGCGCTAGAAGCTGCTGTTCGTCCAAGTTTGCGCGGTCTAACCCAGTTACGTAGCTGGGCTACCATTTCAGCTGCGACTTCATCTGATTCGTATCCTGATGGACTCATAACAATAATATTACCCTTGACTAGTTCCATGCGGAAGTCAGGGTGCTGTTGCTGCATTTGTTCCAAGTCTTCAAGTGTTAGGGACATAAAATCTCTAGTTACACGCCTCTATATTAATTATGGAGACAACAGACCTCTCCAAGTGCGATCGCCCTATGAATTTCCGTGACTTTTTACGGGATGTGGAAAGGGAAGATTGGTTTTACTAAATGAATTTTCCTAATTACTAATTACTTTCCGCGTTTTCGATCAAACTTTATTTTTTAGCACTATGACTTTAAATACCAAACCTATTTTTGATACCCTGGCTGATGAAGGATCTGTCATTGACTGGAAGCGATTGCTGGCTGAAATCCTGGACGCTTTCGACTGCTCTACAGGTACCATCCATACCCTAGTTCAGGATAGCCAGCTATTGCACCTAAAGGCTTACCAGGGTATTCCAGAATTCCTGTTGCCTAAAATGACGGTAATTCCCATTGGCAAAGGGATGGCCGGTGTCGCCGCCGAACGCAAGCAACCTGTACAGATTTGCAACCTGCAAACGGATGAATCGGGGCTGGCTAGGCTCTCAGCAAAAGAAACGAAGGTAGAAGGCTCGATCGCGATGCCGCTAATGCTAAACGGTCAATTACATGGTACTTTGGGCATTGCCAAGCTGGTTCCCTACGAATTTACTCCAGAAGAGAAAGAGATACTGATGGAGATTGGAGAGGCTATTAGCCGGAAAATCGTCAGTTAAAATCAACTAGCGACTAAATCTTTTAACTCTCTTTCTTTAACAAATCTCTACAGTTTTATTGCCAATAGGTATATAACCAGAAAAATCTGTCAATATTGCTCCTCTAAGATTTTCTTGTCTCCCTCATTCCCCTAACTTTCCCTTCGCATCTAAAAACTTCAATTGGTGGTATAAACAGCTAATCTGCATTAAATTGACACCTGCTGCTTGGGCTTTCCGTAATGGGTTGCCGAAAATTGCTTCTACCTCTAACGGACGATGTTCGTCGTAGTCAATTTTCATGCTGGGGCGGTAAGGTGTCATTTTGACAGTATAATCGAGCATTGTTTGAATGAAGCGATCGCTAATAATCCGCCCATAACTTTTTGCCCCCGCCGCTACCTCATACATCAACTGTTCGACTAACTTGCGGGTGTACTCATACGCCATTAATTCATCAGTTCTAGCGTTGAGAATCACAGAAAGCCCATTGTATGGGATATTCCACACCAACTTTTTCCAACGTGCTAGTAGTAAATCTTCAGCTAATTCAATTGAGATCCCAGCGCTTTTAAAGTCATCAGCAATTTGCTGCATCCTCTCAGTTATCCCACTAGGCTGATAATTAGGGGTATATTCACTGAAGTTAATTTGCCCATAGTCTAGATGGTATATATGCCCTAGCCCCACTTTGTTAGAACATAAAAAGCACAATCCGCCGATAACAGTTACATTACCAACAATTTCAGCAACTTCCTCTTCTACACCAAGTCCATTCTGTAATACCAACACCACCCCATTATCTTTAACTACAGGTGGCAACATCTTTGGTAGTAAATGGTTTTGCGTCGTCTTCAGTGCCACCACTACCACATCGCATTGTGGCATCTTTTCTACGTCGTTGTAGGCATGGACTTCAGGAAGGGTAAAGTCACCGTCTTTGGACTCTACCACTAAACCATATTTCTTTACCTGTTCGTAATCACTCTTGAGCAAAAAGTGGACATCCAACCCAGCTTTTTGCAGTCTGGTGCCATAGAATCCACCTAATGCTCCAGTTCCCAGAATGGCATACGTGCGATCGGACATTTATTTTATAACGGAATTTTCCTAGAAACATCATAAGGTGATGTCTGACAGGAGTACGCATCTAGATGTAGTTTTTTCAACGCCTGATTTGAAATATATTTTTGTTTAATAAAACTTAAAATAGGTTTATTATCCTTTAAAATCTTTTGCAGAGATTTAGGTAAGATATATGGCTGATATTGTTGATATTGCAGTTACGGCTGAGTCGTTTAAAACACTGGTGGCAGCTGTACAAGCTGCTGGTTTAGTAGAAACATTAAAAAGTCCTGGCCCGTTCACTGTCTTTGCACCAAATGACGATGCTTTTGCCAAATTACCAGCGGGAACTATCCAAACTTTGTTACAAAACATTCCCCAGTTAACGCGAATTTTAAAGTATCATGTCGTTTCCGGAAAGCTGCTACAGGATGATTTAGCACAACTTGGCACGGTTAATTCTGTGGAAGGTTCAACGATTAAAATTCATTCTTCTGATGGTTTTGAAGTTAAAAATGCCACAGTTTTAGCAGCAGATATAGAAGCTGATAATGGTGTGATACACGTTATCGATACGGTAATTTTACCGGGTTAATTCAGCTAGGGTGGGTGTTTTCCACCCTACTTATCCAAAATCTTTATAATTAACTAACTATTGGTAGTATCAAAACGCAGTTCAATAGTTTAATTTATGTTATGTTTGCAATGTGATTACTCACTCCTCTGTTAATCTAGATTTAGTTATTTTAAAATAAATTAAATTAAATTCTTAAAAAGCTAACATCTATCCCAACAAAATTAATGCTCGATTTTAACACCTTAGTAGAGTTCTCTCGTGGCAACTGCGTAAGTATTTGTGCATTTCTTGTACCAGCGAACTTACTTGTCACAATTTTAACGATAAGCCTGGTAGCGTTACGTCGTCCATCGCATCAAGTTTGGCAATCTGCTGGAATCGCTAGCTTTTTCGCTTCTGTAATGATATTGCACGTATATACTTGGTTCATGATTGGCGTAGTGATGGCTCCTACTTATATTTTGCTGTGGCTAGCAATCACCTGTTTGGTGACTAATTTTGCAGCAATTCTTTTTCAAAGACGCTACAGTAACAGTCCTAGTCTTTCCAACTGAAGTCTATAGGTGATATTTTAGACCTCTCCATTCATGCTCAAGGATGGCATATAGCCAAGAGTCTCGCCATTCTCCCTTAATCCAATGGTGTTCTCGCAAATACCCTTCCTGCTGCATTCCGATTTTTTGCATAACTCTTGCTGAGGCAATGTTTTCTGGGTGACAAGTGGCAAAGATGCGGTGTAAGCCTAACTCCTGAAAACCAAAGGATACAAGTGCTTTTACAGCTTCAGTTGCATATCCTTGTCCCCAAAATTCCTTAGTAAAAGAGTATCCAATAGAGCCTATTTTGTTGTCAGCATCCTGAACAGATATGCGACAGATACCAATTAATTTATTTTGGGGTTTTAAAGTTACTCCCAAAGCAAAATGCTGACGGCGTTCTTCCCCTTGCAATGAAATCTCTCTTTGCAAAAAGTTTTTGGTATCTTCTTCGCTATTCGGGCCAAAGGTTAAATAACGCACAACTTCATGATCGCTAGCGTATTGATGAACCCCTGGCCAATCTGATTCTACAAAGTCTCGCAGTACGAGACGTTGGGTTTCTAGTGGTATCATTTAGGAAATTCTGCACGTAATTGATTGACTACCCGATCTAGTCCTACAGAATGGGCAGCTTTGAACAATAAACGATCGCCTGTTTGCACAAATGTCTTCAATCTAGCCACCAATTCGGCATGAGTTGCAAAGCACTCCGATGGGATACCCTCGGCACTTTGAGCGATCGCTTCGGCGTCTTCTCCATCTACTAAAACCAACAAGCCATCTAAATTCAATTTTCGTACTGTTTCTCCCACTCGCTGGTGCAACTGCTGCGATCGCTCTCCCAATTCTTTCATTGCACCCAATACGGCAATTTTCCGCTTTCCGGGTGTATCTGCTAATAATTGCAACGCTGCAATCATAGCTTCTGGTGCAGCATTATAAGTTTCATCTAAGATTACTACATCATTGGATAAAGTAAATCGCTGCGATCGTCCTGTGGGCATATCCACCATCACACGTGTTTTGAGGCTTGCCCAATCGATCCCCAAAACCTTTGCCACTGCTAAAGCTGCCAAGAAATTAGTCGCATTATGACGACCAGGTAGAGGTAGAGGTAGTTGCATTCCTGCGACTTCCACAGTCTCGTTATCAATTAATTGCCCTTGAATATCCCCACCAGAGAAGCCGTAAGTTAAAACTTCTCCGTGCCAAACTTTCCCTGCTGTGGCCATTAATAAAGGATTGTCGTGGTTGAGAATTGCCACACTATCAGCAGGCATTTCGGCTAACAACTCACATTTTGCCTCAGCGATCGCTTCTTCGGAACCCAGTAACTCAATATGTGCCGTTCCTACATTGGTAATCACTCCAATTGTCGGCCGCGCTATTTGCGTCAGTTCGGCAATTTGTCCTCTACCGCGCATCGCCATTTCAATTACGGCGTAGTCATGTTCTGCGCCAAGTTCTAAAAGAGTTTTTGGGACTCCGATTTCGTTGTTGTAATTTCCATAAGTTTTGTGAACTCGTCCCTTTGTTCCTAAAACTGCGGCGATCAATTCTTTGGTTGTAGTTTTACCCACGGAACCCGTGACGCCAATTACAGGAATATTAAAGCGATCGCGCCACCATCTGCCAATTCGTTGATATGCCTTGAGAGTATCTTTTACCTGTAATACAGGAAATCCCGGATTTTCGTATTCAAAATCTACAATTGCAGCTATTGCCCCCTTTGCGATCGCAGTTGGCACAAATTCATGTCCATCAAACTTATCGCCTCGGAAAGCGACAAATACTTCACCCGGCTTCAAGGTACGGCTATCTGTTTGGATACCGCTAGTTACTTGTGTTAAAGCAGTTTCAGATAAGTTTACAGAATGGCCCAAAATAACTTCAACCAGTTGGGTTAGGGTGGCAGAACAACGCATAAGGAATTTACAATTTAAAGTTCAAAATCATAAAATCGAATTATGACATAATATTGTTGAGATGAGATAATTTATACGATCAATGTAGAGACGTTGTAATGCAATATCTCTAGACGATATTGAATTATTGCCAATAATCAAAGAACAGTAAAAAATAGTGGCAAAGAAGCTCAACTTCCCTGCCACGCCTTGTTTATAAGCTACTTATACAGTTTAATCAGCTAAGGACAATGGGCATAACAAGTTATGTTCTATCACCCTATGCACGATTTTTAATCAAAATTACTTGCACAATTTGTATTGCTATCTCACTAGAAACACCTAAAGCTTGATATAAATCATTTAAGAAGTTTTTTTCTTCTTCAGGTATAATACCTTCAGCTAGGACTAGATCGGTGGCTACTGCAAAGGCTGCTTCCCGCAAGTCTTGAGATAGAGAATCTTTGGCTGCATTAAATAAGGCATTAAAGCCATCACCCTGGAGAATGCCCAAGATATTGTCAAACAGCCTGTTTATCATTTCATTGGGATAACTTTTAAAAAGTTTCATCCGAGACAGCACAGAAATGATAGAATTTGCTTGCTCAACAGAAAGATAACCGTCTGAGGCTGTTGCCGTCAATATGATGACAGCAAAAGCTTCCGCTGGATTGAGTGCTGCTTGGGTTTGGCTTTCTGTACCCAACACAGCGTCGAATAGACCCATTGTAGTAGCTCCTTGGTTAGAGTCCCAATAGCGTTACTGTTACCTGTATATTTGGTAGATTTACAGGTAAGACTAAAACGCTATGAGACTTTCATACTTTAGTGTTCCCAGGATTTATTCACGGCGAACACTTGTATCCAAAGGTTTTTGGCAGGAACTACATTGCCATCTTTAAACTTAGCGTTCTCCTGTCTTTTCTATTGTCTCAATTACCGCCAAACCTATACTAGAAGCTGCCATTAACAGTACTACTGAGATCAAATAGGCGTTGGTCAGCATTCGTAGGGCTTCGTCGAAAAAAATATAGGTGGTCATTGCTTCACCTTTTTAAATTTGTGCTGCTTGTGCTTTTTATTTCTCCACACCCGGATAGGTGAATTTCGCTGAGAAACTGCTAGCAATTGCATCTTAACAAAACTTTAGCTCTTTCATAACCCTGCTGAAAATTTTTCTTTCTGAAGATTCGATGAAGTTTAGAAAAAAGGGTATGGAGCATGGGGCGAAACAATTCCGTTAGCGGAAGCGGGGTGTTTAGCCCGTTGCGAGTTCTGAGTTCCGAACTCAGCATATTTTGTAGCTGATAGATAAGCCCATACCAGTACCTTTGCCGATGGGTTTCGTGGTGAAAAAAGATTGATCGCACTGTTTCAAGTATCCCACAAGCATTGTCAGCGATCGCAACCGCACCAACTACACTCCTTAATAAGGAAACACCAACAGAGCTTGCAACCAGTTTGTGAGAAATTTTCATAACTGTATGTCAGCTATAACCGCGTCAGTATTCAGTGTTCCCAAATCTTCGCAGAGAATTTAGGTTATTATCCTTGGTAACTGTGATCGTCAGTATATATATCAGGTATTTCGTGAAATGGGATAAACAAGACAAGCTTAAAGTAAACAGCGTTCAATCGTCGCTACAACTGATTGAGAAAGAGTATCAAAATCGTAACCACCTTCTAAGCCAAATAGAATTTTACGAGTTAGCCCCAAACAGTAATCAGTAAATAAAGCGTAGTCTTCTGGCTGTAAATTCATACTTGCCAAAGGATCTTCTGCATTGGCATCGTAACCAGCACTGACAATTAGTAAATCTGGCTGAAAGTTGGCTAAAAATGGTACTACCTGTTTTTCAAATAGTGGCTGATATATTGCAATATCACTACCAGGGCGTACTGGTAAATTTAATACGTTATTGTGAAAACCTCGTTCTGTCGATCTTCCCGTACCAGGATAGCATGGGTATTGATGTAGGGAACAATAGGCGATGCGTGCTTCAGTTTCAATGATCGCCTGAGTACCATTACCATGATGTACATCCCAATCAAGGATGGCGACGCGGTTAATTCCAGGTTGCTCTAGAGCAAATAAAGCGGCGATCGCGGCATTAGAAAATAGACAAAAGCCCATCCCCGCATCACTTTCAGCATGATGCCCTGGGGGACGCGCTAGTACAAAAGCTGGATTAGCCGACCCTAACACAACTTCAACTCCATCTAACCATGCACTGACTGCCAACAATGCCACATCATAACTACGCGGGGAAACTGGTGTATCTCCATCCAAAGGGCCGCCGCCACTAGAGGCGATTTGCCAAAGTTTTTTGATGTAGGCTGGGCTATGTGCTTTAACCAACGAAGACATCAATGATGGCTGTTCTGATGCTGGTGTAGGCGAGTGCCAGGTAATTTTATCTGCGAATGTAGCTGCTTTTAGGGCATTTGCGATCGCACTTAAACGTTCTGGTTTTTCGGGATGATATTTTCCAGTCTTGTGATCTAAAAATTCGTCGGAATAAATGACTGGCAGCATAGGACGAAAAAGGTTGGCAGCAGGACAATGAATTTTATTGTATCTTCACTGGTACAAACAGTTTTCCCTTGCACTAGATCGTTGGTCGTTTACTTTCGAGGACTTCTGTTGCTTTCTGTCCAGAAAGTGGGCGGTAGAATAAAAAGCCCTGTACCTCCTCACAGTTGATAGATTTCAAGAATTCCAATTCCTCTTCCTTCTCTACCCCTTCGGCTGTTAACTTTAATCCCAAGCTGTGTCCCAAGGTAACTATTGCCTGGATAATATGAGCTACTTTGGTATCCTGCGTCAAATATTGAATGAAAGATTTATCTATTTTCAGATTGTGGAGTGGCAAAAGCTGTAGGCGCGAAAGTGAGGAATGACCTGTACCAAAGTCATCGATGGAGATGTAAACACCCATCTGCTGTAGCTCCTCTAACACCTTTGTGGTAAAACCCAAATCCTCAATCGCTGTGGTTTCCATAATTTCTAATTCTAAAAAGCGAGCTTCTAGACCTGTTTCTTCTAAAACCTTGGCTATAGTCTCTACCAATTTGGGTTGGCGGAATTGCTTTAGAGAAAGATTGACAGCGATCATAATCGGCGGCAATCCAGCATCTTGCCATGCTTTATTTTGCCTACAGGCCGTCTGTAGAGTCCATTCACCAATGGGGACAATTAATCCACTTTCTTCGACTAGGGGAATGAACACACTGGGGGCAACTAATCCCATCTCTGGGTGCTGCCAACGCAACAGAGCCTCCATACTAGTAATTTCCCCTGTGGCAATGTTCACACGAGGTTGATAGTACAGCGTAAATTCATTGCGTTCTAGCGCATAGCGCAAGCTCTTTTCTAAAGTTAGGAGTTCAGGATTTTTAGCACTCAGGGAAACACTGTAGAATTGGTAGTTATTCCGTCCTTTGTCTTTGGCGTAGTACAAAGCGGCATCTGCATGCTGGATTAGTGTTTCGGCGTCAGGGCTGTTGTTATCAAGTAAGGCAATACCGAGGCTGGCAGTGACATAAAGTTCATGCCCTTGAAGATCAAAGGCATCCTCAAAGGCTTGTAAGATTCTCTGCGCCACCAAAGTTACCTCTTCAATATCATTGACTCGTGGCAGTAAAATAGTAAATTCATCGCCTCCCCAACGGGCTACAGTATCTCCGCCTCTAAGTGAGTCTTTTAATCTTTGAGAGACGCTTTGTAACAATTGGTCTCCCAGAGTATGCCCTAGAGTATCATTAATGACCTTGAAGCTATCCAGATCGAGAAAGATTACAGCTAAACTTTCGTCATTTCGAGTGGCGTTGGGCAGAGTTTTACTGAGCAGCTCGTTAAATAGTAGACGATTGGGCAATCCTGTCAGCAAGTCATGGAGGGCTTGATAGCGAATCTTTTCTTCTACTTGCTGACGCTGCCGCGCACCAATTATACTAGCGGCCATCGTCAAAAGAGTAGATTCTTCGTGCTTTGACCAATGACGCTCAAAGGTGCAGTCTGCCAAGCCAAGATACCCCCAGAAATCGTTATCCAAGCGAAGAGGCACTAAGAGAAGGGATTGAATGCCATCTCGAATCAGGAATTCTTGTTCGGCGACAGGAAATTTGGGGGTAATTCCGCTAATGGACTGGCCGCTAGAGAGAACTGTGTACCAACGGGCTAATCCAGGAGCTTGATAAGGCTGATTCTGCCAATGGTGGTGGGTAGATTCAATAAAAGATTGCGTCCATTCAAACCGGAGGCTAACTGCTATTTCCTCTGTAACAGGATGGGGATGGTTCTCAAAGAGGTAGGCACGATCTGCCTTGGCAGCTTCGCCCAGTACAGCGAGAGCTCGATCGATACCAGTTTCGTAATTCATTTCTCCTAGCAAATAATTGGCAGCTTCTGCAACTGCTTGTAACAAGCGATCGCGCTGGCGCAATTCAGCTGTAGCTTGCTTTTGCTCTGTAATATCTCTAATAATAAAAGTTCTAATTAAATCACTTTCAGGAAGATAGAGAACGGATTGTTCAAAAACTTCTGTACCTACTTCCACCTCCCGCACAAAAGAATTTTTTTCTAGATTGTTAACTCCAATCAACAGTCCCGTTAAGATCGGGTGTTCTGTCCCAACTTCCCTAAGATTGGGAAACTTGATAGCTGCGGCTGGATTGAGATAAGTAATTCTTCCCTCGAAATCCATCTCAATAATTGGATTGGGAATGAGTTCAGGAAAGGATGCTAGCCGAGCTAGGGCGGACTCACTAGCTGCTTCAAAGCTAGGATCGATGGCTAAGGTTTGAAAAGGATTGGCAGGACTGCCTTGCTCTGATAAAAAACCAGATAAGTCTTCGACATCAAAAGATTCAGAAAATGCTTGTTCTGAAATATTGGAAATAGCATAATATTTAGCCTGAGCTTTATTACTACCAAAAGCAATAATATCTCCATGCCTAAGATTATGAGAAAAGCATTTAGTACCATTCACAAATAAGCCATTAGTACTTCCTTTCCCCTTATAGTTACCATCAATAATCTGGAAGCCATATTGGTCAGTTTCTGGAACAGTAACTCGCAATAAAATTGCATGTTGCATTGATACTGACCGGGAAGCCAAGACAATAGTGTTTGCAGGATGCCGCCCCAGAGAATAAGTAGTCTCTCGCAAGGGGACAGTTCGCCGCCCTTCTAGGTCTTGGATGACCAATAGATGGCGTATTTTTTCCCGCTCATTTCCTTGCATGGCTGTTCCTCAAATTTCTCATATAATTAATATTTATGTCTTAGTCTGAAAAAGACTGCTCCTATAAATCCAGAATTTCAGGCTGCACTTCTGGTAAAATCTACTTAGTCAAATTTGTAACTATCTGCGTAGACGTAGCCTGGATTTTTCTACGAGACGCTGCGCGTAGCGTGCTTCCACATTCGCGCAGCCTGCCGTAGGCAAGTGGTACGACAAAGCTCAGTGACCACCGCAAGCATCGCAAAATTGGTATGAGGGTATAGACCAGCCTTTACCTTCATAATTGACCGCACTCAGCGCTAACGGAACTAAGCACTCTTCTTTTTATAGAATGAGTTGGCTAATTGTTCAATCAGTTTTTGTAGTAGAAATTATAGTTGTTTTCTCTACTCATACATAAGTTATAAAGTTTGTTCCTTCGTCTATATCATCTAACCTTGTCTTTCTTAGGATACCCAGATTAACAATTCAAAATTAAAATTTCAAAATTCTACCCTTACAGGGAAGCAAACTACGCGTAGCTCATGTTAAAGCAGCCTCTTGTAGAGAAGAGAGTTACATAAGACGATTTCAAACCAGACTAAAACTGAACAAAGCAGGAGCCAAACCGCCTCCAATCTAAGTGTAGATGTTGGCGTTAGTCTCTCTTTGGAGTTATCCATTAGTCAGATATTTCTTAAGATTTATAAAACACCTAATCTCCGACCTCATAAACTTAGAGACTTTTTATGTCCTATATATAGATTATTAGTCCAAGAACTTAGGGATATAAGATAGAGAGGTATGTTTAACTTTTCCTTCCCCTGATAATGGGGTTGAAAAAGTAAGCATTAGTTAAAGATGGTTAATGAGTACGAATTCATACCTATTATTTACAATCGAATGCTGAAAGTGTTTTGAGCATTGGATGAGCATTTGAGAGAGAGTGAAGGCTAAAAGTGTTGATATTATGTCGGTTTATCGTAATGTGCAAGAAACTCACTTAAATCGTGCCCGCGCCAGTCTCAGACAAGCGCTTTCTTGGTATGGATATCTTCGCAAGTCAGGACAGTTATCATCTAACCCAGAATTAGTAGGTTTGATGAAACCAGAATTGGAAGCTTTGAGAGCCACACTCAACAAGCTAGATTCTAACGTCATTAGAATTGCCGTCTTTGGTTTGGTGAGCCGGGGAAAGTCAGCAGTTTTAAATGCCTTGTTGGGAGACAAGATTTTGCAAACTGGGCCCCTGAATGGTGTCACCCAATGGCCCCGTTCCGTGCGCTGGCAGCCCAGTGATAAGGTACTAGTAGAGTTAATTGATACCCCTGGATTAGATGAAATTGAGGGGGAGTCACGGGCGGATATGGCACGAGAAGTAGTACATCAGGCGGATTTGATTTTGTTTGTCGTGTCTGGTGATATCACTCGTACTGAGTATCAAGCGCTGCTGCAATTAAGGCGATCGCAAAAACCCCTGATTTTAGTGTTTAACAAAATAGACCTTTACCCAGATACAGACCAAGGAGCAATTTACCAAAATTTACAACAACTAGGTGCAGGGCATCCAGAAGCAAAGCCTCTACTACCTGATGAAATTGTCATGGTGGCAGCGGAACCAGCAGCAATGGAAGTGCGGGTTGAATGGCCTAATGGGCGTGTCACTTATGAATGGGAGACACCACCACCGCAAGTAGACGAACTCAAAGAGATAATTCTGAATATTCTAAATCGAGAAGGGCGATCGCTTCTGGCTTTAAATGCACTGATCCAGGCACGGGATGCAGAAGCCGCGATCGCTCAAAAAACTATCGATTTACGCGAAAAGGAAGCCGAAGAAATTATTTGGCAATTTACCAAATACAAAGCCTTGGCAGTAATGCTTAATCCCATTGCCTTCTTAGATATCCTTGGCGGAACTGTTGCTGATTTAGCTTTAATTCGCGCTCTCGCTAGATTGTATGGTTTGCCGATGACTAGCTATGAAGCCGGAAAAATTTTAAAAACGATTTTATTTAGTTCTGGTGGCTTGTTACTTGGAGAACTAGGCAGTAGTTTGCTTTTGGGTTTAGGTAAAAGTACGGCTGCAATAACTAGTGGTGACAATCCCAGCAATATTACTGCTTTTGCTGGCAGTGCGATCGCTCAAGCTGGTATCGCCGGTTATGGCGCATATTCCGTTGGCAAAGCTGCCCAAGTCTATCTCGAAAAAGGCTGCACTTGGGGACAATTAGGCGCTAGCAGCGTTATTCAAGAAATTCTCTCTCAAGTTGACCAAAACACAATTCTGTATCGTTTGCGACAAGAATTAAACATAAAGTATTGAGAATAATTAAAAACTGCTATCTTTTTGTTACCGTTTATAAGTGTTTATCAACTTCTATCAAAGTCTTCTGACAATTAACTGACATTCTCAATTTGGGATGCAAGATTGAGAACATGACCATCTCTATTAGCGATCGCAACTAGTGGAATTCCCGTACCTTTTTGAATCTAAAGATGACAAGAGGGTAATTCCCACTTAATTTTGCTAAAAAGATGGCGGTGTTTACTACTACCTCTTGTGGGAAGCCTATCTAAACTAGAAATGTAAGCTGATTGAGGTCATTAAGAGCTTGCAGCTATAACTCTGTCTGTAAATTATAAGGTGAAAGTATCATGACAACTACCCTAAAAGTTGAAGTTGCTGGGGCAGCAAATCTCGAAGAAGCCATTACTAATGCCATTAATGAAGCCCGAACAACTTGCGATCTAGATGGCAGTAATTCTGCTGGCTGTGCCGTAGCCTGGGATATTGTAGAAGAATTGCAAGCCGAGAAATCTCATCAACACCAAGCAAAATCAAAGAAAAACTCTTTGGAAAATTACTGCGATCGCCATCCAGATTCCGTAGAATGTCTAATCTACGACGTTTAATAAGAAAGAATTCAGGAGTCAGGAATCAGAATTCAGTATGAATTGGAGTGTGAGTGCAGACTTCGGCGTGAGCGCTTAGTCGAATGCTGAATACGTGGGTTTAAGTGCCCTACTAATTGCTTCTGAATTCTGCATTCTTCTTTAACTTTTCCGTAAATCAGTTATTGCTGATTGTGTGATTTGCTTAATTGCCTCTAAATGAAGTGGTGGGGCTTCACTTTCCATTCCCAACCACAACAGATATTCGATATTCCCAGCCGGGCCAGTGATCGGCGACCAAGTTAAGCCTTTGTATTTCCATCCTAATTCGTGGGCAGCTTGCAAAACCTGGAAAATGGCATCAGCTTGGTCGCTTGGATCGCGTACAACACCTTTTTTACCCACACGGGATCTGCCGACTTCAAACTGTGGCTTGACTAACAATACAGTTTCTCGGTTAGCTTGAGTTAGTTGCCACAAAGCAGGCAGAATCTTCGTTAAAGAAATAAACGATACATCAACCACCGCCAAATCAGGAATCGGGTCATTTTCACCATATAACTCATCCGGTCGTAGTTGGCGTAAATTGGTGCGTTCTTGCAAAATCACCCGCGGATCATTTCGCAACCGCCAGTCAACTTGTCCGTAACCGACATCAATACCGTAAACTTGTTTTGCTCCAGCTTGCAAGAGACAATCAGTAAAACCACCAGTAGAAATCCCACCATCTAAACAAATGCGCTCTGCTACGGGAATGGCAAATACTGACAAAGCTTTGGAGAGTTTTTCACCGCCTCTAGAAACAAAAGGCGATCGCTCTTTAATATTTATTTGAGCAGTAATATCAACTTCAGTACCAGGTTTATCAACTAACTGCTGATTAACAGTAACTTCCCCCGCCTGAATTAACCTCTGTGCTAAGGCGCGAGAAGAACATAAATTTAATTCTACTAATAGTGTGTCGAGTCGCTGTTTAGCCAATTAATTAGACTCTCCTGGTAAAATTAAAGCCAAAGCACGATTGATAATTTGTTTTTGGTTAACCAACTTTTCTAATTCTTGGACTTCATAACGACCTTCTTCTACTTCCAAGGAAGCCTCATCAATGGCATTTAAATAGGCTTCTGCTAAGATTTCTAACAATTCTTCTGGGGTGAGATAATAGCCTCCAGCTTTGCGCCGCTTATTTTCCCGCTGAATTTCTCGAACCGAATTCCGAATTGAGACTTCCCAAGAGCGAGTCGTGCGATTTTCAGCTTGTTGTTTAATCAGATGCAACAATAAAATTACTGCATAGCTACGAATCGTCTTGATTATGTCATTTCGGCTCATTTCCTCTAATTCTTCAACTATAATCAATGCTCCTTGAACATCGCCCTTAACAAGTAAGTCTTTCAGGGTTAATAATTCTTCCATCATTAGCGCCTCAAACATCGGCAACTTCTATTGTGGCTTATGACGGTTCTAATACCGATAAGATAAGCTAATGCAATTCATCTATGAGCGATCGCTACTTAATGTATTAGTCTTTGCAAATACACAATATTCAGATAATTAAGATACAGCAAAACCCGTGTATTGTCGTAGTTCAGCAGGATGGAAACCCAAGACAATATCTTCGCGTAAAATACCCGCTTCTAATAATGCCTCTGCTACTGGTTGAGAAGTACCATCATATTGAATCCACACTTTATCATTAATAATATCTATATGTACTACCGAACCATGTACGCGGCGCACTCCATCCCAACCGATATGTAACACTTCGTAGTGATCTCGCTCCGAGTCAATGACTGCTTCTGTCTCTATTTGACCGTTAGCAGGTTTGTGACTAGCATAGTCAAATATCAACTGACGAATAATTTTACGATACCGAGCTAGCTTATCCATCTGATAATCCTTTCTAGTTGCTCGTCAAAGACAATTAGGTTTATTCTTATACTATTAAGAATTAGCTGACCAAAGCGTTCGGAAAATATACCTTCGTAAACCCGCTTGGGGACTGCTAAATAAAGTTGGCGTTTTGGTTGTAGTTCTTTAAGCACGCTGCGATAAACTTCATACTGTCCTACAGCTTCCTGGACGTCATTCACGGGAGAAGGGCTCAGAAAACTTTTGATTTCAACAGCTATTTTTTGATTATCCCTCTCAGCAGCAATGGTAACTCTTTCTGCTCCAATATCTACGTAAAGTTCTCTACCCCCGTATGCGAGGTATAAGGGATCATTGGTTATTGTCCAACCATCTGCTATAAGTGCTTTAATGACTGCGGCGTGGTAGATGTCTCTGGCTGGCATTAGTCGAAAGATAGCTCCAAAAACACAGCTTTAATTTAGCAAAGTTATTTGGCAAAGGCGCGATCGCTAATTCAAAATATCACCTATTCATCCTCATCATAATTAAACATTAAAACAAATTTTTGTTTAGGTAAAACTAACATAGGTAGATATATAGGATGACCATCCCATTTCTTGCTTTTTTCACCTTTTTGATAGCAAATAATTAACGTTGGCACATCGGGATATTTTTCTTTAGCCTCTAATGACCACCTACCTGAGCCGAAGCCAAACATCCATTCAAAAGGGTCTTTTCTCTTCATATCTAATCCTTGATTATTATTTCGTTCACCTCTACGAACATTTAAACGACCCTTTGTCATACCTTTTGATTTTATATCTGTTAATCCTTTGATAATACGTTTATCTTCCCATTTTTCCGATAGAACATAATGACTTTTTGTATAATTGAGTATTTTAATGATAAATTCTATATCAACTTCATAATATTGATTATTATCTTGGTAATGTATTAAAAGGTTATCAATTTCTTTGAAATTATTCTCGATTTCATCTTTTTTATAGGCTGGGCTTTGAGGAAAAACTAATGAACCTGGCACTAATACATCAATTACTGAAGGATCTAAAACATTAGAACGAGTTGGTTTAAGATTTCCTCCTATCCAAACAGGTTGTAGTTTTATATTATGAATATCATCTCCAATTGCTTGCCGCATCGCTTCATCTGCTTCGTGAATAGAACGAAAAGCGTCTAGTATATGTTCTGCTAAAAAGAGGCGAGTCACATCTTTTAATTGTGGACGATAACCATACATTCGAGCGTGCTGATGAACTGTATCCATTACTTTCTGTTTTGCATCTCGCCCATAATAAGTTACCATTAAACCATCAATTGTTACACCTCTTCCTAATCTATTGCCCCCGATTAATATATTCATCCCTGGATTGTAGTTAGGTTCTTTTTCGGGGTTATTTGCATTAATTATTTTAGGAATTGCGTGTCTTAGTTGGATTTTTAATTCATCTATCAGTTCATTAATTAGAGGTAAATTATCAGCAGTTTTGTTCAGCTCGTTATAAGCTTGTTCTAACCATTTTTTGGCTTGCTTATTTTCTGTATCTGAACTCTTCTCTCGAATTGCTTGATCTAAATTAATTACAAATTGACTAATCACCTTTTCTAATACACTATGAATATCTTGTTTATAACAAACATGAGCAAGAAAAGAATATTTCTCATCTTCTTTTCCAGAAGATAACATTTTGTAAGTTGAACCTAAGAAGAAGCAACAAAGTGCAAGTCTTAATCCTTCAGGAATTATCCATTTCCGGATTTATTGCACCTTTTTGTTTCTTCAGTTCGTTGATTTCTCCAGCATCTACAACACAGGAGTAGTTACTGTTCTCAGCAAAAAATAACTCTCCTCCCATATAACTATCTCCCGGCTCTGGTAATGCGGCACAAAATTGTGGCTTAAAAGGCTGAGAGAGCTTTTGTAATAATAAACTTTGAGGAGTTGCTGTGATTTGAATATAAATATGATTAGCAACTTCTTGACGAATTTTACCTATCGTCTCAAAAATTTTACTATTATCAATCACATCTTTTCCTTTTTTAGCTTGTTTAGATTCATTCGTATTTAAACTAGCGTTATCCGCTTCATCATCAAAAATTAATGTAGGAACACATTTGACTTTTGCTGCTTTTAAAACCTTCAATAAGTTATCCAAGTGATGACCATTTTTTGTAGAAACTAATACAACACCTGTATCTTTGATATAGGGTGCAACTTTAGTTTCTGCAAAAGCATTGGGGTCTTGTTTCCATGCTTCCCAATCAAAGAAAACAGGCCCTCCTTGAACTTGATTATTAAAACGATTAGCCGTTTGTTTTCCTAACCATGTATTATCAGAGGTTAAAATAATAAAACAGCGAAAATTATTTTCATGAGCCAGTGCTAAAGTTGCAATAGTTGTGTTAGTTTTACCACTTTGAACTCGACCATAAATAAGTCCGGTTGTACCATTAGGAATAGGATCTTGTCCCTTATAAGGTTGGCTCACTAAACCTGTACTATTTCCGCCAACATCACCATCACCAAAATTATCTGAGTAAAATTTGACACAATTTTGTACAACTTCAATAGCTATTTCTTTAAGTTTATTCGCTTCTTTTAGTCCAATTTGTTTTTCTAATCTCTTAATTAACTTATCAATACAGGAGCCATTAGTTTTAATTGGAGTGTGTGTCATAGGTTATTTGATGTTGATAAAATTACGTCAGGCCAATTATTTTGAGGTACTGTCTGTTCTAAGGGAACTCTCCCCGTACCTTTAACATAATAACTTCCTCTTAGTTTTCTTTTAACAGAAACACGCTGCTTGGCTAAACCCTCACTAGGATCAATAATTGTCCATAGTTGTTGTTCTGATAGACAACAAACGCCATCCCGATGACAAATCAATGCTATAAAAAGTTTGACATCAGGATAAGTTTCACGAAATGTTGTCAGTGCATTTTCTTCTTGTGAACTGAAGCCAAATGCCATGAAGAAGTAGGTTTTTTTGAGATTTTAAATAGAATAGCTGATTCTTGATTTGAGCTTTTTATAGTATAAAGAGATGAATGAATATAAGATAAATAACTGATAGAGATATAAGATGTTCCTTTGAGGAGTCGAAGAAAAGCTGCACCATGCAGAAATTCTAGATCATTAATACTCATAGAACTATTGCCAAAAATTATTTATATCAATAATAAACATTATAATAGCAGGTATAAAATTTTCCCAGTAGTTATGCTCGTTGTAATACCAATTAATTTGTCATACAACAAATAATTTTTTGTATTAAGAAAAGGAAACGCACCTTGCCAATCAAGCCAAAGTGCGATATTTTCTAAGTCCACTTACGCGAATTTTGTTTGTATAGTTCTACGATTCCTAGTCCCAGAACTAGATGCTAAATATCTATCTCGCTCAACTCGCGTGTGATGTGATCGAATGGTTCATCTACAAAAGCAGTATTAACCACACCTGCTGCTGCTACTTGCTCCTTAATCAGATCCTTGAGAATTTGGATACCGCGAACTGTAGGTCCAATAGGTACTCCTAAAGAATTGTAAGTTTCCCGCAGCCCTTGCAGCACTCGTTCATCCAATACATTGGTGTTCCCAGCAACCAGCGCATAAGTGGCGTAGCGCAGATAGTAGTCCATATCGCGCAGACAAGCTGCATAACGACGAGTTGTATAAGCATTTCCACCAGGGCGAATCAATTCTGGCAGTTCTTCAAATAACTTCAAGCCAGCTTGTTTGACAAGTGCAGCTGCATTAGAATTGATTGCCGCCGCCGCTTGTACTCTTGCTGTACCACTATCAAAGTAAGACTTTAGGCTATCGATCGCATTCCGGTCAAAATACCGACCAGCTAGGTCATAATTCTTAATTAAACTTGTTACCGCATCGCGCATTCCTTCTTCTCCCAATCATTGCTATTTATGGTTTGATATTTATTTGGCTGCACTTATGCACCAGTAAATTTTTGTGCTATTAAAAATAGATTCGGCACAAAAACAATTTATCCACTATCTATGGATTCTATGCCAAAGTTGACCCCTATATGATGAACTTTCCAGTTTTGTACAGATGATCCCTGAAAGGTTAATATAACCTGATAATCCAGATATCTGTAGCACAAACTACAAAATCAGCTAATGTCTAGTATTTAAGATATTTCTGGTGTGTCACGACCTGATTGAGATCAGCAGGGTTAGGATGCAATGTAAGATTCTGGTTTTACTTTAGGAAATTGGTAGAGAAGGAGTAACAATGACGACACCCCAAGAACTCTTGAAAAAAATTCAAGATGAAAAAATTCAACTGATTGATCTCAAATTCATCGATACAGTAGGGACTTGGCAGCACCTCACACTGTATCAAAATCAAATCGATGAGACTGCATTCACTGATGGCGTAGCTTTTGACGGTTCCAGCATTCGGGGTTGGAAAGCGATCAACGAATCGGACATGACAATGGTACTCGACCCCAACACTGCTTGGATCGACCCATTCATGGAAGTACCAACACTAAGTATAATTTGTAGTATTAAAGACCCCCGCACGGGTGAACCATACAACCGTTGCCCACGCGTTATTGCCCAAAAAGCAATAGATTACCTGGTTTCTAGTGGCATTGGTGATACAGCCTTCTTTGGGCCTGAAGCTGAGTTCTTTATTTTTGATAGTGCTAGGTTTGCCCAAACTGCTAACGAAGGCTACTACTTCTTAGACTCTGAAGAAGGTGCTTGGAATTCTGGTAAAGCGGGTACAGATGCAAAACCCAACTTGGGTTACAAACCGCGCTTCAAAGAAGGTTATTTCCCAGTTTCACCAACGGATTCTTTCCAAGACATCCGTACAGAAATGCTGTTGACAATGGCAGAATTAGGTGTGCCCATTGAAAAGCATCACCACGAAGTTGCTACTGGTGGTCAGTGCGAACTAGGTTTCCGTTTTGGTAAGTTGATCCAAGCGGCTGACTGGTTGATGACTTACAAATATGTCATCAAGAACGTTGCCAAGAAATACGGCAAAACTGTCACTTTTATGCCAAAACCGATTTTTGGCGATAACGGTTCAGGAATGCACTGTCACCAGTCCATCTGGAGAGACGGCCAACCTCTGTTTGCAGGTGATAAGTATGCTGGTTTGAGCGATATGGCGTTGTACTACATTGGTGGTCTTCTCAAACACGCACCAGCGCTGTTGGCAATTACCAACCCCAGCACCAATTCATACAAGCGCCTAGTACCTGGTTATGAAGCACCAGTGAACTTAGCTTACTCTGAAGGGAACCGTTCTGCTTCTATCCGTATTCCTTTATCTGGTAAGAACCCCAAAGCCAAGCGTTTAGAATTCCGTTGTCCAGATGCTACATCTAACCCCTACTTGGCATTTGCTGCAATGCTTTGTGCTGGTATCGATGGCATCAAGAACAAAATCCATCCTGGTGAACCCTTAGATAAGAATATCTATGAACTCTCTCCAGAGGAGCTTGCAAAGGTTCCCTCAACTCCAAGTTCTTTAGAACTCGCATTGCAAGCACTAGAAAACGATCACGGTTTCTTGACAGAATCAGGCGTCTTCACGGAAGACTTTATCGAAAATTGGATTGACTACAAGCTTAACGAAACCAAGCAGTTACAGCTACGTCCTCATCCCTACGAGTTTTACCTCTATTACGATGCTTAATTATTAAGTACCGTCATGTATAATTTTTGCCACCCTAGAGGGTGGCTTTTTTTTCCAAAGTTGTCGGTTGAAATATTCACTGAAAAAATCAACCTTAAAGCTCTTCAAACTTAGCTCATGGAAGCATGACTAGGCCCATAAATCATTCGACTGTTGGCATCTACCTTCCCTTGAATCGGGTTCCAGTAGTGGGATACTTCTTCAGGAAGACCAAGTTCTTGTGCAGCCCGCATCAGCATTGATTGTTGACGATTCTTCACTTGCTGATGTTCACGCACCATTAACGCACGAGATTTATCTGCGATAGACATAACCATAGTCCTCTTTATTTTGTGAATATATATTTTTTGGTTTCTCTATAAATCAATATAGCAAAGATTCTGTAACATAAGCTACTTTTTACATAAATTTATATTTGCTTTTGCTGACAATATTAGGTATTTTTCCCCAAAGCTGGAAAAATCCTCCCTAATCTACCTTTGATAGCTAAAATCATCTAGCTTCAGATTTGTCTCACCTCGAAAAACAGACCTCTCCCAAGACTGAACATTTATTCGTTACTTTTATTTACACTTAAAAGGTCTGACGCTTAAGTGCAACTCAAGTGATTAGTTTTTTGAACTTCTACTTTTTTTCGACCCAAACACAGTAGTTGCCAAAAATTCAGTTACGATCAAATACATATTTACAAAAATTTACATAATTCATGACAGTTACCTACCCACGTAAATTTCAGAATGTTTTGAGTGCGAGAGATATATTGAAACAGGTGATATGCGATCGCGAAATCCATCTCATTACCCTCAACCGCTACCGTTATAGTGAACAGCGCAGTTGCAAAGACCTCACAGAGTTAATTGAACAACTGAATGGACAGCCACGAGAACTAGTGCGAGATTTGTCTCATCACATCTCAGATGAAGCTCGTCATGCCATGTGGTTAACTGACTTATTGACAGACCTGGGAGCAGATATTGGTAAGCCACCCGGTTCTTCATATATCAATGAATTTGAACGCTTACTTGATCACGAACAACAAGATCCAGTCCAAGACCTCGAAGATTTTGTGATTTCTTCCCTTGCCGCAATTAACGTCACTGAAAAACGGGGCTGTGAGTATTTCTCTGCCCACATTTATGCACTCAAGCAAGCAGCGCAAACGGCAGAAAACATCAAAATTCGGGAAACTATTGAAAAAATTCTCCCAGAGGAAGCAGGACATGTCCGCTGGGGTAATCGTTGGCTAGGAGAAATTGCGCGTAAGAGTCCAGAACATCAGCAAAAAGTAGAGCAAGCCAAGCGAAAATATACCGCAATTGAACAAGCTGCATTTGAATCAGGAATGGATATCACCTTGGGTGCAGAACTACGGCGAGTTGCCAACTTAGTGGAAGTCGCAAATACTATGCCACTTTGGCAACGCCCTCAATACTTGATGGAACGCTTACCCCAGACTTTGCTAGCGCCGGAGTTGCAATTTACTCGAATTCAGGCTGCACAAAAGGCTTGGCAGCGCGACCCACAGACGTTTATTGAGAAGTTTGTGCCAATGTTCCTCAACGGTATCCAGGGAAGAGAAAGTAGCCGCAAGAGCACAACGGTCTAAAAGGGCATGGAGAGAAGAGACAAGGTAGACAAAGGAGAAACTTGTTTAACAATTCCCCCTTGTCCTCTTGTCTTCCTCATCCCCCACTTCCTTTTCTTTAAGAAAAATTCATCTAAAAAGACCAAATGCAAAATTTTGCATCTGGCCTTGGGTGTAAAATAATTAAAAAGACTAAGATGATCTGGCAGATCCTTCTTAAAAGTTATTTCGTCGGCAGCCATCTACGAGGAGAACGAACCAAGGGGCAAAAGTAGGTCAAGAATAGTAGATTTGTTAGCAAGTGCAATAAACCTATACTACTTATCCGAATCCATACGCTAGATAAGCAAGAGATGAAACGAAAGGGATTTTATGCTTTGACAAAGGACGCGAAACAGATGTCGAAGCGAAGCTCAGTTACTTGTTTATGTAGATAACCAGCTACTGAATGTATGAGAAGGAAATTGATTGGGGAATAAAGTGAAGTTGTCTTAAGGCTGTTTCTTCAACAAGCAAAATGTCTGAATTAGATGTGCTTTAGATTAACTTATAGTTTAAGTAACATCTATTTCTGGAGCTTTTGAGGAGTTGGTAATGCTATTGATCAAAGCACTTAATTTGATTTGCTTTTTGATCGGTAGGATTGAGTCCAACTATATATACAAAGTTTCCAGTTGAAATACTAAGCGATCGCTGAAGACTTTGGTATGTCAACTGTATATATCTCTGCCAGAAAAGCTGTGCAAGGTATATTAGCACAACATCCTGTTTTTTGGTAATTCTGTTCCTTTGAGAAAAGAGGCATTACCCTACAGTAGTTAAACCACAGCATAAATATTTCGGACTTTTTGTGTTACTTCTCGGCGCCCACTACCGCGATGACGTGGCGCATCATCTGAAGCTTGTTCAGATGCCGCCAAAAGCCGCTGTTCCAAAGTAGGCGTGGAAGGCAGCCCTGTTGATAAGTGATTGACCATTGCTTGGCAGTTAAAAGCTAAGGGGCCGAACACCAGACTCGATACTAAAAGTGAAATGGCAGCACGCATAGCAGATGTCTATTTGGGAACTCTCCACTTCACTGATACTTAGCTTTTTGATTAATATCCGGACAATTCATCAAAAAGTATTCTGTTTTACTGAAAATAAACTCTTCTTATCCTCCGTTTAAATGTTCGACTAATAACCAATTACCAGAGTGATTGTAATGACCCCACAATGTAACTAATTGTTCGTGGGGATAAGTGCGTAATTGCTCGTCGATATGCGATCGCAAAGTCACAAGCTGCCAATTTTGCCTTTGATATGCTGCTGGGGCGGTGACAGTGAATCTGTATTCCTGCGGTTCCAAGCGGTAAAAGATGCCTTGGAAACGGTTCTTTTCCTGAATTAATGCTTTGTCAAAAGCAAATTCAGGACAATCGCCACTAACTGGATAGGCTTGTGGGTTATCTAAGTAATACAGTTGCCAGTGCCGCCAATCCGAACGATTGGGGGGAAGATTAAACAAAGGAATAATTAGCGCTTTTGAGCGATTATCTTCTAATAAGGCCGTTTGCAGCTTTCTAATAGGTAAATCCCTCGGCTGGCAGTTTAATTCAACACATATCGCCGCCGCCATCCCTGCTGCTTGACCAATTCCCATAACCACAGGTTGTAATCTGGTAGCGCCATTGGCAATGTGGGAGACAGAAATATTCTTTTCACAGACCAAGAAACCATCTGTTGTGGCTGGAATTAGACAACTGTAGGGAATTGTAAAAGGCGTTCCAGTCCAGCGTCCCCCCCAACGGATAGATTTTGGTTGCAGTGGGAATTGAACACCAGGATAATGATGGTCATTGGCGTAGTTACCAACTGCGATTGCTTCGCAAACGCCAAGGGCGAACGCATCATTAAATATAGATGCAACTCTACCTCTTGCGATCGGCAAAATATCCTGTTCTCGAACAGTCGTTAGCCCCACTAAGCGGCGGCTTTCCCGGTAATAGGGATGCAGTGCAAAAGCTGTAGAGGTGTGAGGAAATACTTTTTCTGCTAAACCATAGCGACGACCAAGCTGTTTTTGGATAAAATGAGCAAAATTTTGGCTGTGCCAGCGAGATTCTTGGATGAATTCACCTCTGGATACATCTGACTCTATCAATCGCCCTACCCCTTCGCCGTAGTCATTGCCACAGATTGGCCAATTCATCATAAACAGGCCACCGGGCAAACGTCCATAATTTAAAAATGTCTCTGCTCCATAGCCATCCCAAGCACCTGTAAACTGTGATGGATTATAGTTAGGCGCAGATGGAATCTCTGGTGCAATCGCTTCACCAAAGTCCTGCATAATCACTACATAAGTAGGCGCTTGCACAGGATATTTCTGAGTTAAAGAGTTAAAAGTCACTGGGGCACTGGGTTCTCCCCACTCTGATTGCAATTCCCAACCCCAACGGTAAGGTATGTCAGCTAAAGCTAATAAATCTCCTAATTCTGTGCCATCAAGAATAATCTTGGCTGTCACAGCAAAATCAGCAAAGCGGACACCAGTTATAGAATCACCTTGTCGGAACACCTCTAAAGGTACTTGTCCAGAAATCCAGTGCAAATTAGGCAATTCCTGCACCCAATCTGCAAAAATCTCTGCTCCAATTCGGGGATCGTAACTAAAAAAGCTTACCCAACTGTTATCTAATCCTCCAGGCTGTCGTTGCCGCAATTCCTGCAAAAACGCACCCCATAACCCCGTTTGAAAGAATTCTAATTCATTGCCATCGGGTACAGACACTCCAGCCGAAGTTAGCATTCCTCCCAACCAAGGAAATTCACTCACCAAAATGGTTTTGGCTCCCCGTCGTGCCGCTTGAATAGCAGCCGCAGTTCCTCCGGTTCCTCCACCAACAACTAAGACATCAGCTGTATATGTTTGATTAACCATCACTTAACCTCGCTGGAGTTCCCACATATTCTCTCCAGATAACTTGGCATCAGATAATTTATTTTATTTTTCGGATATTTCGTTTGTGTAGTGTGTATGATTAAGATGGTGAATAAGATTAACAGTGTAAATTACATTGCTAATGACAAACTTTGCAACACAGTAGTAGACTCATATGATGTTAAAACAAAACATGTCTTTAGATTCTGTAATATCTCCACAGCTAGAAGCTCAATCTATCAAAGAACTGGAGCGCATACTGAGCGTTAAAGATTTTCAGGCGAAACTGGTAGGAGCTAACGGAGAAAGAATTAACATTCCTGAGCCGATTTACCAGGTGCTGCTTCAAGTTGTCCACGCAATGGCATCAGGTAAGGCTATATCTATAATTCCTCAGCAACAGGAATTGACGACACAACAAGCCGCGGAGTTTCTTAATGTATCACGCCCATACTTGATCAAGTTATTAGAACAAGGTGAAATTCCTCACATTAAGGTGGGTTCACATCGACGAGTTCGTTTTGATGATTTAATGAATTACAAGCAGCAACGGGATGTGAAGCGCGATCAACTCTTAACTGAGTTAACTCAGATGGGCCAAGAAGCAGGATTCTACGAATAGGAGTAATTCAACCAACAAAATGGCTGAACAGCTTGTTCTCTTAGACTCTTGTGTTATGTTCCCGATGTACCTGCGTGACATTCTACTTCGTTGTGCTAGGGCTGGTTGTTATTTGCCTTATTGGTCGCAGGAAATTCTTGATGGTGCAACTCGCAACCTTGTAATTACAGGGAAGATGTCTGTTGAGAGAGCAATGAAGTTGGAGGGAACAATTACAGCAGCCTTTCCAGAAGCAATGGTGGAAGTGCCAAATGGATTAGCTGAAATTATGACAAATCACCCTGGCGATCGCCATGTTCTGGCTGCTGCTGTCACAGCTAAAGCTGATATAATTGTCACCTCAAATATCAAGCATTTTCAAGCCAAGGATCTGGCTCGTTGGGAAATAGAAGCGCAACACCCCGATACCTTTCTTACTCATCTTTACGATCTTGACCCAGACTGCATACTTCAAGTAATACACCGATGGTCTGAAGATTTAAAAAAGCCACCGTTGACTTTTATCGAGCTACTTGATCTCCTCAACAAAGAAGTACCAACATTCACTAGTAAGGTTTTATCACATGAATATAGCCAGAGTGTTTTCCAAACTGCTAAAAAAACCTTGTATAGGCTAGGCAAGGCAGTACCAAATGGTGGTAGATGCTTTGAGGGAGAGCGCTATCGCCTCTGGCAGAATTGGGGAGTTTTAACAATTACTGCCAAGAAGGATAACCGAGGGGAGATTCTGCGGCTTCAGAATGGGACAATTCAAGGAAAGCTCTCATCAGAGGATATCAAGGCATTCCAAATATTTGAACAAAGCTTAGAGCAAGAATTAGAACAGGCTAAGACAGAGAAATCATAAATCTGATAGCCTAACGTTGACTGCTAATGTTACATCTAGTATCGTTGAGCGGGGAAAAACCAACGTGAAAGCACAGGTATTTAGAGGCGTTAATCAACTTTATTACGAAGAGATCCCAGTTCCAACCCTAGAACCAGATGAAGTGCTGGTACAAGTGCGGGTTGTGGGATTGTGTCAGTCAGATATTAAAAAAATTCGTTATCCGCTGTATGAACCACCGCGCATTTTTGGACATGAAACTGCCGGCACGATCGCAGCATTAGGCAATAATGTCAAAGGTTGGCAAGTTGGACAACGGGTAGCAGTGATGCACCACATCCCTTGTATGCGTTGCGCCTACTGCCTAAATGATAATTTCTCTATGTGTGATGTCTACAAAAACATCTCTACTACCGCAGGCTTTAACGCCAGTGGTGGCGGTTTTGCTGATTATGTCAAGGTTCCTGGACATATTGTGGAAAATGGTGGATTGATTCCCATCCCGGATAACATCAGTTTTGAAGAAGCGAGTTTTGTAGAACCAACTAACTGCTGTTTGAAGGCAGTGAGAAAAGCTCAAATTGATCCGGGACAAACTGTATTAGTTACTGGTGCTGGGCCAATTGGGTTAATGTTTATCATGTTGGTGAAGTATTTCGGAGCAAAAGCGATCGCTACTGATTTACTACCCTCTAGAATTGATAAAGCCTTGAGTGTCGGTGCAGAGGCGGCTTTTGATGCTCGCGATCCCGATTTACCCGCCAAAATCTCTGCCTTAACTGGGGGACTAGGTGTTGATGTTACCTTGCTGGCTGTTCCCAGTGAGAAAGCCTTTTTTCAAGCGCTTGATAGTACCCGCAAAGGCGGTAAAATCTTGTTTTTCGCCGAATTTCCTGATGAAGTGGAAATTCCCATTAACCCAAATATCCTCTATCGTCGAGAAATTGACTTGATAGGCAGTTACAGTTCCTCTTATCGACTTCAGAATTTATCAGCTGATATTGTATTTAATCAGCGGATTGATGTAAAAGCGTTGATTAGCGATCGCTATCCATTAAAAGATTTATCAGCAGCTGTGGAAGTTGCGATCGCACCCACACCGGATACTTATAAAATCTTAATTTATCCGTAAAAGGAAGATTAGGGAGATAGGAGAGTGTTAAAACTAGAAGTTTAAAGTTCTGTCTGAGATTCAGCTACGAAGCTAAAAGGTTCAACGATGAAGCTAAAAGGTTCAACGATGAAGCT